>CBFHLF010000103.1:0-7794 GCA_965656555.1 uncultured Acidiluteibacter sp.
ATTCAATTATCTTTCTCTCCACAGGACCACGGACCCATAGAAGCAGGCGGAAACATCAACATCATTCGAGATGCTGTCTTCTTTTACCGCCCTAACAGCCGCTGGAACATAGGTTTTGGTCAAACAAAAATACCCGGAAACAGACAACGGATCAACTCATCAGGAGCTCTCCAATTAACCGATCGATCAATCAACAATAGCCGATTTAACATCGATAGAGATTTTGGATTCCACATCTACCATTTGCGTGAAAATGCAGATCGATTTGGGTACAACATCAAAACTTCTATCACTACAGGAGAAGGCAGAAACGTTACCGATCAAGAAGACTTAGGCCTTGCTTACACCACTAAATTTGAAATATTCCCATTTGGTTCTTTTACTAATAACGGCGCTTACTTTGAAGGTGACTTAATGCGAGAGAGTACTCCTAAATTAATGCTTTCAGCAGCTTATCAATTTAATGATGGCGCTATTCAAGCTCAAGGTCAGCGAGGGAGTGAGTTATTTAAAGCTAAAGACCTACACTATATTTTTCTAGATGGAGTAGTAAAGTACAAAGGCTGGGCGCTTCAGTCAGCATACATGCAGCGATATACAGAAGGTTCACCGCTCGCATTTGACCAATTAGATACCACCGGAACAGCCTTTAATTATGCGCTAACCGGTTGTGGTTACGACACACAATTGAGCTATATTTTCAAAAATGATATTGAATTAATTGGTCGTTACTCCTACAGTTTACCGGGTAAAAAAATACAAGATATTATAGGCGAAGTCAACCAGTACACTTTTGGTATCAGTAAATACATAAAGGAGCACGCCTTTAAACTACAAGCTGAAATAACAACTGAGACTGTAGACTTTACAAATCAATCTGACCGACAGAACTGGTATGGTAGAATCCAAGTTGAAATCGGAATTTAATCCATCAACTTTTGTATCGTACCGTCTGCCTCACATCGCAAATTTCTTGTTTTCAAAAACTTAGCCGTCGCCTGAATTGATAAATGCATTTCAATGTCATCCTCTACAAAGGCTACCTCTTTACGGTAGTTTTTAATTTGTTCACGAAGAAACTGAGAGGTTTTTTCTTTTGCGTCTCGCAACTCGTATCCTTGTGTAGCTGCGAACCATTCGATCGCCAGCACATTTTCTAGGTTCTTGAGCACCTGAAAAGCCTTAGTGGCCGCATTTGCTCCCATACTTACGTGATCTTCTTGCCCATTGCTAGAGTCAATGGTGTCTACAGATGCAGGCGTACACAGCTGCTTGTTCTGACTTACGGCAGAAGCTGCAGCATATTGCGCAATCATAAACCCTGAATTCAACCCAGGTTTTTTAACTAAGAATGCCGGTAAACCACGCTGACCGGATACTAATTTATATACTCTACGCTCTGAGATACTCGCTAATTCAGCCATTGCTATCGCAATAAAATCCAATACTAAAGCAAGAGGCTGTCCATGAAAGTTTCCTGCAGAAATCACTTTATCCGCAGCCTCAAATATTACTGGATTATCAGTTACGGAGTTGATTTCGGTTTCCACTACTTGGTTCACATAATTGAAGGTATCTTTTGATGCACCATGCACTTGAGGGACACATCTTAAACAATAGGGATCTTGAACATGCGCCTTTTCTCTGCGAATCATATCACTACCTTCAAGAATCAATCGTATGTTCTTTGCAGAAACTTTCTGACCATTATGCGGACGTACCTCATGTACTAATGGATCAAACGCTTCCACCCGTCCATCGAAGGCTTCTAAACTCATCGCGGCATTTACATCTGCAATAGGTGATAAACGGCGCAATTCCATCAAAATATAAACCGCATATGCACTCATAAACTGGGTACCGTTGAGCAAAGCCAAGCCTTCTTTAGACTCTAATTCTATTGGCTCCCATCCCATTTTTTCATTCAACTTCGCTCCTGATCGCTTGGCTCCATAATGGTAAACTTCTCCTAAACCTAAAAGTGGTAATGACAAATGAGCCAATGGTGCTAAATCTCCTGAAGCTCCCAATGAACCTTGAGTATAAATAATTGGATATACACCATTATTGAAAAAATCAACTAATCGTTCAACAGTAGCTAATTGTACGCCTGAATGGCCATAAGATAAACTTTGTATTTTCAACAAAATCATCAGCTTTACAACCAATTTTGGCACCCTTTCTCCCATGCCACAAGCATGAGAAATAACCAAGTTACGCTGCAATTTTCTTAAATCTTGCTGATCAATTTCTGTATCGCATAAGGAACCAAAACCAGTATTTATCCCATAAATGGGAGCCTCGCTGCGTGCAATCTTTAAATCTAAAAACTCCCGACATTTTACAATTGCCGTTTTCGCCTCATTGCTTAGTGCTAATATATAATCTCCAGATATAATGGTTTCAATCTGAGCAATTGTTAACCGCTCTTTTGAGATGTGATGTACTTTCTTACCCATAATTAAAACTTCCCAATAAATTCTTCTACAGCGATGTGTTCTTGCTCACCTGTCGCCATATTTTTAACTGTTAATGACTGATTGGCCAACTCTTCGCTGCCAACAATAATAGTTGTAGGAATCCCTTTTGAGTCAGCGTATTTCATTTGCTTTTTAAGCTTCGCTGCTTCAGGATATACCTCCACATTTACTCCTTTATTTCTCAATTGGTTGGCTATATTGAATACAAACCGCTCTTCAGCTTCTCCAAAATTTAAAAACAACAATTGAGTGGTTTCATTTTCAATCGTTGGAAACAAGTCTAACTCCTCCAAGACGTCATAAATACGATCAGCTCCGAAAGATATTCCAACACCGGATACATTCTTTAATCCAAAAATACCGGTCAAATCATCGTAGCGACCGCCGCCGCAAATACTACCAATACTTACATTGTGAGCTTTCACCTCAAAGATGGCACCTGTGTAATAATTGAGTCCTCTAGCTAACGTAACATCCAGGTCGAGCTCAGCGTTTTGTAAACCTATCGATTCAATGTAATCCAATACGTAAGCAAGCTCTTCCACCCCTTTCAATCCGATTTCAGAAGTAGCAAGAAATGCCTTCAGTATTGCCAATTTTTCGTTGTTACTCCCTGATAAGTCAAACAAGGGATCTAACTTTTTAATCGCATCAGCAGTTACTCCTCTTTCCTTCAATTCAGCTAGTACTTTCTCCTTGCCGATTTTATCTAGCTTGTCAATAGCTACCGTAATATTAATCAACTGCTCCGGTTGTCCAATCACTTCAGCAATACCACTTAGGACTTTTCTATTGTTCAATTTGATAGAAAATGAAGGGATATTCAGTTTTGTGAGTACTTGATCAAATATTTGAATCAATTCTACTTCGTGAATCAATGCATCAGAACCGACAACATCTGCATCGCATTGGTAAAATTCTCGGTATCTACCTCTCTGCGGACGATCTGCTCGCCAGACGGGCTGTATTTGGTATCTTTTAAAAGGAAACGAAATTTCATTTTGATGCTGAACAACATAGCGTGCAAAAGGAACCGTTAAGTCATAACGCAGTGCTTTTTCTGAAATGCTTTTGGTTAACTGCTGACTGTCTTTCTCATCCAGTGCAGTTTTATTCGCCTTAGCAAGGTAATCACCACTATTGAGGACTTTAAATATTAATCGATCACCTTCGTCGCCATACTTTCCGGTCAGCGTTTCCATGTTTTCCATGGATGGTGTTTCAATTGGCATATAGCCATATCGCTGAAATACAGATCGAATTGTACCAAAAATATAATTCCTTCTCACCATTTCCGTTGGCGAAAAATCGCGTGTTCCTTTCGGGATTCCTAGTCCTTTGCTCATGCTCATTTGTTAATTCTGTGCTAAATTACACACTGCACCTCGATTGCTCAAATAAAAACGGGGTTGTCCACTTCAAAACCGCTAAATTTGTAAAAAAAGCAGAAAATGGAACGATTGATTGAAATTGCTAAACTGTTCGGAAAACTTGGAGTTGTTGCTTTTGGTGGGCCTGCAGCTCACATAGGTATGATGGAGGAAGAAGTAGTGAACAAGCGCAACTGGATGGATCGACAACATTTTTTAGACATGGTGGGCGCTACCAACTTAATTCCCGGGCCTAATTCTACCGAAATGGCCATGCACTGTGGGTTTCATCGTGGAGGTTTATTGGGCTTATTTGTAGCGGGTACTGCATTTATTTTACCGGCGACTATCTTGACAGTAATTCTAGCTATTTTTTACACGACGTATGGTTCCATTCCTGCCATTGAGCCTTTCTTCTATGGCATACAAGCAGCGGTACTTTGCATTATTTTAAATGCGGTTTTTAAGTTAGGGAGCAAAGCGATAAAAGACAACAGCCACTTGGTTCTTGCCTTTTTTGTTGTTGGTTTTAGCGTATTCGGTACAAGTGAAATAATTGCCATATTGGGTGCAGGTGCCATTGGGTTGCTATTCGCCGCATTGCGTCAACAAGAATCATCAAAAGGTGGGCGAAAACTATTACCACTGTTGTTGCCTGCTGCCATTACTTCTGGTACAGGAACTATTACCTCACTGGGGTTATTTTGGACGTTTTTAAAAATAGGTGCCATTCTTTTTGGCAGTGGATATGTGTTGATTGCTTATCTAGATGCAGAACTCGTAGAACGACTGGGTTGGTTAACCAAATCAGAACTTTTGGATGCAGTAGCTATGGGTCAGTTTACACCAGGGCCAGTATTATCAACTGCTAGTTTTATCGGTTACTTTCTAAACGGGTATAAGGGCGCATTAATGGCGACTGCAGGTATTTTCCTCCCTTCCTTTTTATTTGTTTGGTTATTGAATCCATTAATTCCTAAAATAAGAGAATCAAAACTCGCTGGTGCCTTCTTAGATGCTGTGAATGTAGGTGCTGTAGGTGTTATGCTTGCTGTAGTGCTACAACTGGGTACCGATATTTTTACCGATTGGAAAACCATCGCTGTAGCTATACTTACAGCAATTATCTACTTTGGATTGAAGCAAAAAAATGCAGTTTTAATAGTATTGATTGGAGCAGTAGCAGGTTATGGATTACATTTATTGCCTTTCTGATGAACAAACGAATTAAATACTTGATAGAAGACCTCAAAGATATGCCTGCTAGAAATTGGTTTGCTCTGATTGTAGTGCTTTGCCTCCTTTACATCATGTTTTTAAAGGATTAAGTTTTACTTGCTCAATTCTTATTCAGTCGAATCGAGCAGGTAACAACAAATGATTAGCTTTATAAGCAATCCAATGACAATCTATACCATATCAAAGAGTTAATAATTCAAATGAAGCCTAAATTCCTATCCCTGAACTATCACGCTAGTCCTGAAATTAAAAATTTCGCCAATAAACTAGAAAAACACCAGGCTGCTTACGAATCAATTAACTACCTGAAAGATCAATACGAAGTGGTGGTCATTGATCACATTGGAGCAAATGAACAGCTTGAAAAAGATGGAATCACTTACTTGGCAAAAAAGAAAAAGAGAAACATTAAATGGCTAATTCCATTTAGATTGCATCATGAAATAAAAACATTACAGCCAGACATTGTCTATCTACATAGTTTAATGCAAATGCATAACCTTATTTTATTGGTTCCTTTTTTATCAAAAAAGACAAAAATATTGGTACAGCATCACGCAGAAAAACCACCTAGTTTATTCAAAAAATGGATTCTACGATTAGCCGACCAGTTTGTTGATCAATATTTTTTTACATCGAAAGGATTGGCCAAAGAATGGATTGACCAACGAATTATTTCGTCCCAAAAGAAGATTACTGAACTGACAGAGGGAAGTACATTTTTTAAAACCGATGATCAAGTTTTCAGAAAAAAACAATCTTACTTATGGGTAGCTAGATTAAATGAGAACAAAGATCCATTAACTGTAGTTAAAGCTTTTATTCTCTTCTTAATGGATTACCCTTCTGCGGAACTAACAATGGTTTATTCCACTGATGAATTACTTAATGATATAGAGGAGCTCCTAACCGTTCATAAACACGCAAAAACTCAGATTAAACTATTGGGTAAGATTCAAAACGAGAAACTTGAAACCATATATCAGCAGCATGAGTTTTTTATTCTCGCTTCTAAATATGAAGGTGGATCTTTTTCATTAATAGAAGCGGTAGCCTGTAGTTGCATCCCCATTATTTCGGATATTCCTGCTAATGTCACGATTACAAATTATCACTCGGAGGATTTATTGTTTAAAGCTGGAGATGAAAATGGTCTTCTTCACCAACTTAAAAGATCACAGTTAATTGATATGGATGGTTATCGAAAAAAACTCAAAACACATTTTGATAAAGAACTCTCATTTAATGCTATTGCCGATAAAATTCATCGTACAATAGGCCAAATTTAGTTCGTTATTCCATTGCTTCAATCTTCTTTATGACCTCTTCCGCCTCAGCTCGTACAATATCACTTTGTTTGCGATCTGTGGTGGACAATTGATAGGATTTTTCCATCAACTTTTTGTATTCTTCTTGAAGCTTTTCTTTTTCTGTCTTTTTCTTGAATAATCCGAACATACTATTGGGTTTTAAAATGTACTATTCAAACACCAAATGGATGGGAATGTTTAAGTGAAAGATAGGTCGTATCTTTGTTGCATAAACACATTACTCCCCTATGACATTTTCCGATTTAGGTATTTTTCCTGAGCTCATTTCAGCATTAGCTGAAGAAAAAATAACGCACCCTTTCCCAATTCAAGAGCGCGCAATCCCAGCCATTTTAGCACAAAAGGACGTATTGGGAATAGCACAAACTGGCTCAGGTAAAACTGCAAGTTATGCGTTGCCTTTATTGATGAAATTAAAAGGGAAAACAACGGAAAAAACACGCGATGTAAATACGCTTGTGCTCGTTCCTACAAGAGAGCTAGCCATGCAAGTTGGTGATGTATTTAACCAATTCAGTCAATCGCTGCCCTACGGCGTTAAAACGATATCGGTTTACGGTGGTGTTTCCATAAATCCCCAAATGAAGGGAATGTACGGCGTCAACATATTGGTTGCTACACCAGGAAGACTGCTGGAGTTAATCGAAAATAAGGCGGTTCATATTTCAAATGTGGAAACATTGGTGTTAGATGAAGCGGACAAAATGCTCAACCTTGGTTTTAAAGACGAAATGAATCGCATTTTTAGTAAGCTGCCTTCACTTCGTCAGAACCTGCTTTTTTCGGCCACATTAAGCCCTGAAGTGAGCTCTGTAGAACGCGTATTACTAAATAACCCGACTACTATAAAAATTGATAATCAAGAATCTAACCTAGAAACTATCACCCAAACGGGTTATTTTGTTTCAGATGAAAAGAAGGGTCCGCTACTGCGCAAATTAATCCAAGATCACCAAATGTATCAGGTGTTAATCTTTACCTCCTCTACTAAAGAAGCAGACAAGGTATCTGATAAGTTGTACAAAAATGGCATCTCCTCTCGTGCTATTCACAGTAAGAAAACTCAAGGAAATCGGAAAGAAAGCTTGGGTTTATTTAAAAAAGGTAAATTACAAGCATTAGTCGCCACAGATTTACTTTCGCGTGGTATTGATATAGAATTTTTGCCGTTTGTAATAAATTATGAATTACCACGATCTCCAAAAGACTTTATTCACCGGATTGGACGAACAGGCCGAGCAGAAAACCCTGGAGAAGCTATCACTTTCGTTACTGAGGACGACAAGCACCACTTTAAAGGGATTCAAAATAAAATGAAGCGACGGGTAGATATGGTGGATACAAATGATTGGGACATCTAAGTTTACTTCTAGT
>CBFHLF010000104.1:0-7683 GCA_965656555.1 uncultured Acidiluteibacter sp.
TATGTATTTCTTATATGCGAATAAAGCATATTACCAAATTACAGGTTATTCAGCTGAACAAATTGTTGGTGGGGATATTAGTCTTTTTGATGAACCATATGCCAGTATGTTCTTTATAAATGATAGGGATGGTGCTGAACGAGAAAGATACCTTGAAAGTATCCGGCTTAAACAACGATATGAAGGAGAGTTTTTATGCAAACGTTTAAATGGAGATGAGTATTGGAACTCGATGATATCCATTCCCGTATTTGATGAAGAATCACGGAAAACAATTTTTGTGGGAATTGTTAAGGATATAACAGAGGAGAAAGCAGCTAATAAACGCTTAATAAATGCTATTATCAATACCCAAGAGCAAGAGCGAAGCCGTTTTTCATTAGATCTACACGACGGACTTGGTCAAAAATTATTGGCAGCAAAAATGAATGTTTTGGCACTTAAGGAAACTGCCACCTTTGATAAAGAGAGTAGCTCTCTTCATCAAAAGTCTGTTGAATTGTTATTGGATGCAATTAGAGAAACGAGAAGTATCTCTCATAGCTTAATGTCGCATACGCTTAAAGGTTTTGGGCTTGGTAAAGCAATAGAAGAAATAGTTCGCAGTTTCTCTGCGGTTTCAGTTCAAATCATGCTAAATAATAATTTAATGGGTAAACGATTTGACGAAGATGTGGAAGTTGGTGCTTTTAGAATCATGCAAGAGTTGCTAAATAATTCATTTAAACATGCTAATCCAACAACAATCAAGCTATCGTTAAAGCAGTCTGCAAAAGGCGAATTGCAGATCGATTATACAGACAATGGTGTTGGTTTTGATCAGGCTAATTTGACGAATAAAAATGCCACAGGAATTGGAATTCGCAATATTAAAACACGAATTTTGTTTTTGGGTGGAAGCCTTAATTTAACTACTCAAAAAGGGGCGGGGTGTACTTATAAAATTATCATCCCAAATGAAAGAGACTAATGCATTATGGCAAAAATTAGAATATTTTTAGTGGACGACCACGAAATCATTCGCGACGGAATTAAATCGCTTATTGGTTCGCATGATTTAATTTCAGTAGTAGGGGAGGCAGGCAGTGGAAAGGAAGCCATTAAGTTTTTGAAGAATAAATCCGTAGATATAGTCTTGATGGATATTCAAATGCCTGAGATGAATGGTATAGAGACGACAGAGAAATTATTGAAAAAGTCACCGAACTTAAAAGTTATTGCTTTGTCCATGCATAACGAGGAGGCATACATTCTTCGTATGCTCAAGATTGGAGCAATGGGTTATTTGCTTAAAGAGAGCGGTAGAGATGAGTTGATTCGAGGGATTGAAACAGTATTTTTAGGTCAACAATACTTGAGTAATATGGTTTCTATGAAGTTGATAAATAGTTTTTTGGAAGAAAAGGTAGCAGCGATGGGAAATAATGACTACGAAGAGGTATCTAAAGATATTTTTACTCAGCGTGAAGTTGAAGTCTTGCAGCTATTGACAACAGGAGCGACAAGTCAACAGATTTCTGAACAACTAAATATTTCTAGAAGAACGGTAGACACCCATCGAAGAAACTTATTTCAAAAAGCCCGAGTAAAAAATTCTGCAGGGTTAGTGAATTTCGCATTTGAGAAAGGGCTTGTTAAGCAGGTCTAATTAGTGAAAGGAGCGCTTTCAATTCTTTTACTTTATCAGTTACACCTGCTTTTCCAAAACAGTAAATTAAGTTATTGATAAATCGTTTGATAATGGTTTTATTGTCACAAGGAAGGAAGAATGCTTTTTGTTCGTCTATTTTTAGCTGGGTTAAAAATGTGCGTATTTCAGACTCGTTAAAAATTGTTCCTCCGTTAAAAGGGTTAATGTAGAAAAGGATATCATCCATGGCAAAATGATCTACGAAATCTTCAGGAAGTAAAGTATAAGCTAAAATAAAATGCTCGGGTAAGTTAACTCCATAAACAGGTAGCTTTAATTCACGAGCTACTATTAGGTAAATGAGAGAAAGTGAAATTGGGTTCCCTTTTTTAGTATCAATTACATGGTTAATAAAGCTATTCTGCGGAGAGTGAAAATTCTTTCGATTTCCTGAAAATCCATATAGCTCAAATATAACCCTACTAACAACCCGTGCCTTTTCTAACGCTGTATAATTGGGATTTAGTTCTAACCAAACTTCTTGTACCAATTGCTCAAAAAAACGCTCAACTTCATTAGTATCTAAATCAGGGTATTGATATCGTGCTAAAATAAGTGCTCCATCCAATAAGTCATGATGTTCACTTTTGTTCCAACGTTCTAAGTCGGCTTTTATTCGCTCGAATTGAATTTCATGAATTAAATTTTCGATGCGCTGTTGCAGAATGTTATTTAGAGAGCTTCCCCATGCATCTTCTAAGATAGGAACCACATCATTTCCCAATTGAATTAACTCTTTGTGAACATGACTAAAAACGAATTCGTCAGGGTCATCAAGTAATTCAATTAAAGCACGTATTTTCGTGTCGTTGGTAAGCATGTCTACAAAAGTAGAGGCAAATAACTACTACCACGATAATGGGGATAACCTTTTATTAACCTTCAGATGTTAATCGGTTTAGCGTTTGCTTGATTAATCGCTCCATTGCAGGATGGTAATCTTCACTGAACTGATTTGCTAATCGATTCGCTACTATAACACACATCGTGCACGCTTCATGCCCTAGCAGTCGGCTCAACCCATATAGTGCTGAGGTTTCCATTTCATAATTAGTAATTCTATGATCACCTTTGCTGAATGCTGTAAATTTTTCATTTAACTGATCATCGTTCAACGCCAAGCGCAAAACCCGTCCTTGAGGGCCATAAAAACCCGGCGCCGTTGCCGTAATTCCTTTATTCATGTCATGGCCCAATAGATTCATTAATTGGCTACTTCCTTTAACTAAATATGGTGTAGGGTTTTTAGGACTGTATTCCGTTTCTTTTAAAAGTGATTGAAGTAACTCGGTCTCTTCTTGTTCGGGTATGAACTCGTAAAAATTAAGTAAACCATCCATTCCTAGACCAAATTCACTCATAATGAAAGAGTCAACTGGTAAGTCTTTTTGCATTGCTCCTGATGTGCCTAAACGAACAATTTGCAACGACTTGTGTGAGCGTTTTATAGTCTTAGTAGCTAGATCAATATTGACTAATGCATCGAGTTCATTCAAAACAATATCAATATTGTCTGTGCCAATTCCAGTAGCAATTACCGAAATTCGAACTCCATTGAACCTTCCTGTATGCGTTACAAACTCTCGGTTTGCTTTCATTACTTCTACGGTATCAAAGTAGGAAGAAATTAAAGCAACCCTTCCCGGGTCACCTACTACTATTACTTTATCAGCGAGATCTTCAGGCAATATAGCGAGGTGATAAATCGATCCATCAGGGTTTAAAATCAATTCAGAAGGGAGTATAGGTTCCATGGCATTTATTTTTATGAACTGCAAAGAAAAACATTTAAACAGTTTTATGGATAAATGCTTCTTACTATCTTTGGTAGGTAATCAATCAGTATCCTAAATTAAAACTAGTACCATGGAGAATAGAGTATCAATTAAAACTATCTTAATTCCTATTGACTTTTCTGAAACTGCAATGCTTGCGCTTGATCACGCTACACATTTGGCAAAGATTGAAGACTCTAAAGTTATCTTATTGCATGTATTAAAGTCAGGTTCATATGCAAACATTTTACCGAGTCTTTCAGATAATAACCAGTACGCTGATTTGAGAGACCAACTTTCTGCTAAGATGAATGCTATTGGGTCCGAATTTAAAAGTTCGACTGGTGTTGACTATGAAATTGTGTTGTCTGAAGGTAATGTAGCCAGCCAGGTAGTGGATACAGCAAAGGAGATGGATGTTGATTTGATTATGATGGGAACACACGGAGTAAGTGGCTTTCAAGAGTTTTTTATTGGAAGTAACGCCTATCGTGTAGTTACATCAGCTATGTGTCCAGTTCTTACTGTTCAGTCACAAACTAAGGAGTTTGGAGCTCGCCGTATTTTATTACCATTAGATAGTTCTCCACATACCAGAGATAAAGTTAAAGAGGCTTCTGCTATGGCTAAGGCTTTTGATGCCGAGGTTCTGATTAAAGCAATGATCACTCCAAATCACGCTGATGAAAAGAGTGTTTTTAATTTAAAAGTTCAGCAAACACAAGATCATTTTGACAGTATTGGGATTAAGTATTCGTCAGAATTTTTATACGGTGATGACATTGCCGAAATGACCTTGGAGGCTGCAAAGAAAGAAAGTGCAGATATGATTGTGATTATGACAGAACAGGAGTCTTCTACTGGTTTGTTTATGGGACAATACGCACAACGTATTGTGAACCATTCTAGAATTCCTGTGTTATCAGTAACGCCAATGGGCATCATAAAATCGTTTGGACAACAAAACTTAGCCGGGGGATATAAACCTTTCGGAATTTAATAAATTACCATCAACAAAGGGCGATAGGTATCGCCCTTTTTTTATGCAGTAAAATGAAGGCAGAAATTATTACAATCGGAGATGAGATATTAATTGGGCAAACCGTTGATACCAACTCCGCGTTTATAGGTAAGGAGCTAAATGCAATAGGTTTGTCAGTCAATAGGATTACTTCTATTAGTGATACTGAACAAGCAATCATTCAAGCCATATCAGAAGCTCAATTACGGGTCGATTTGATTATCCTTACGGGAGGTCTAGGGCCAACTAAAGATGATATTACGAAACATACACTTTGCAAATATTTCAATACCGAACTTGTTGTTTATCCCGAGGTGGAGCAGTATGTGAGAGACATCTTTGAACGAAGGAATCGCCCAATATTAGAAGTAAATTTAAAACAAGCCGAATTGCCGTTAGATTGTACTGTTATTTCCAATAGAATAGGCACAGCTAGTGGTATGTGGTTTGAGCGAGCAGGTAAAGTAGTAGTATCATTACCTGGAGTGCCCTATGAAATGAAACACTTGATGCATAATGGAGTGTTGAGTAAAATTCAATCGACCTTTAAAACACCCGCTGTCCTTCATAAAACAATCATGACTACGGGTGCAGGGGAATCTTTTTTAGCTGATAAAATTCAAGATTGGGAAAAGTCGCTTGATCAAGAGGATATTCATATCGCTTACTTACCTTCAAGTGGAATTGTAAAAATAAGGCTAAGTATTATTTCTGAAGATCGAGAGAATGCACAAGAGAGAATTGACCGAAAGGTAATGGAGTTGCTACAGATTATCCCTAATTACGTATATGGTTTTGATGATTTGCCACTTGAAAAAGCAGTGGGTGAATTACTTTTAAAACACCAAGCGACCATTTCGACCGCAGAAAGCTGCACCGGTGGGTATATTGCTCACTTAATTACATCAATCGCTGGTAGTTCTGCGTACTTTTTAGGAAGCGTGTTGTCGTATGCCAATGAGGTCAAGTCGCAAGAGTTAGGTGTCCCAATGAGTACTATTGAGCAACACGGCGCTGTCAGTAAGCAAGTGGTGGAGCAAATGGCAATAGGCGTAAGAAATAAAATGAAAACGAGTTTTAGTGTTGCTACCTCTGGAGTAGCCGGGCCTGACGGGGGAAGTGAAGAAAAACCTGTTGGATTTGTGTGGATTGCTGTTGCTTTTGAAAATGGAGTGGTTTCTAAAAGTTTTAATTTTGAAAATGATCGTGGCCGAAATATTCAGCGCGCTTCAATTGCCGCTTTGAATATGCTTCGGTTAGCAATAAATAAGGAGTTATTATGAGTGCTAAGTTACAAGTAGGGGATAAGGCTCCAGATTTTGAGTTAAAAGACGCAGCAGGCAGAACCCATAGTTTAAGAGATTATAGGGGGAGGTATTTAGTGGTGTACTTTTATCCAAAGAACAACACGAGTGTTTGTACTGCAGAGGCTTGTTCCTTTAGGGATCAGTACGAAGATTTTAAACAGAAAGGAGTAGAGGTAATTGGGATAAGTGGAGACTCGGTCGAAAGCCATGGATCATTTACAGCTAAATACCAGTTGCCTTTTGTTTTACTGTCAGACCTTGGTAATATCGTTAGAAAAAAATATGGGGCAACACAGTTTTTTGGTGTTTTACCCTCTCGAATTACCTATGTGATCGATGGTGAAGGAGTTATTCAGATGGTGTTTGATGGTTTATTAAAAGCAGAAGAGCATGTAAACCATGCTCTTCAATTGATTCAAGAAAAATAAGATTTCTTTATTCGCGTACTATTTCAGTTCTTGATGAAACGGAGGAGATGCTAAACGCACCTAACATTTTCTTCTGAGCTTTAGCGTTGGCGTCTAAAATATTACCATAAACGTTAGCCGCAGGCACTGCGAAAAGTCCTCCATTGTTGGTTTGTGCTTCTACTGCCGAAAAGAATTCAGCAATTTCTTCATTAATACTCCAGACCTCCACACGAACGCTTTCACCCAATTGATAGTAATCTTCTCCGTTAATAAAGAAAATTCGAACTGGCACTATGAATTGTTTTCCATCTGCATCAGTTCCTCCAAACGCTCCATTCTCACTAGTAGAGAACGTTCCGGGATCGCCTACTCGCTCATTATCACGAAATGCTTTAACCCAATAATAGTCTTCTCTACCCGCTAAGTCTCGTGCTTGAAACTCTGCAACGTACCCGTCTTCGTCTTGACCAAAACCTGCTTCTTCAAACTCAAAAGTAATGGTATCCACAGGTGGAACTGGATTTAATTGTGAATTCGCAATAAATCGCTCTCCTCTGTAATCGATTTCAAGTGTATATATTGTCCCAATACTATCCATTGCTTCTCCTGCATTCGGCGTCCAAGTATAACTTCCAGGTGTTTGTTCATCAAAAATATACGAACTACCGTCGTTGCCCCTTACTACTACTTGAGCTCCTTCTAATGGCGGTACTGATTGGCTTTGAAAGTAGGGTGCAGTGGTCGTAAGTTGTATCGTTTGTGGTTTAGATTCACTCGTTAAAAATGCATCAGTTACATATAATACTTCTCCTTGATCTAGGTCTACATCTATTACATCTTCGCAAGCAACTAATGAAAATGAGAGTAGAAATAAAAGATATGTTTTAAATTTCATCGTATTAAAAATTAAAGTTGTAAGAAATACCTGGGACTACACTCCCAATTACAGAAAAGCGAACAGCTTCTGTTATAGCGGGGTTATCTTCATTTTGTTGAAAGTAAATACTAAAAGGATTTTTTCTGCCGTATACATTATAGAGGGAAAAGACGATCTCAGAGTCCCACTTCTTTGTGCCCTCAGGATTTAAGTTCCAAGTAGCCGATAAGTCTAAACGGTGGTAAGCCGGAATTCGATAATTGTTTCTACTTTCTGATGAATTGTGAGGAACAATTGCATCTTGGATTTGGTATCTACTCGTAGGGAATGTTGTTGGGGTTCCAGTAGAAAATACAAAGTTCCCTGAAAATGACCACTTTTCATTTAAGTCGTAACTGTTTACAATGTTAAGAATATGCGTCTTGTCAAACCGAGTTGCATACCAATCCCCCCTGTTTAACCCTGCCACTTTTCGTTCGCTTCTCGACAAGGTGTAACTAATAAACCCTTGGTATTTTCCTCTAACTTTTTTCAAATAAATCTCAAGTCCATAAGCTCGACCATCACCACTGAGTAAATCTGCATCCAAATCTTCATTAAAAA
>CBFHLF010000105.1:0-7652 GCA_965656555.1 uncultured Acidiluteibacter sp.
AGGAGATCCGTAACCGAGTAGAGAAATAAGAATGGTGATTAAATGTAACATGGTCTTGAGTTTTAAAAGTTAATTGTGGATAGTGTAGTATAATTAGTGATAAGTTGGCATATCCCAATCGCCACCGCGTCCATCTTGGTCAGCTTGCAAGGTGTTGATTTCTGTTTGAATTTGTTCTTCAGACATATGGTCAAAGTCTTCAGGAGATCCGTAACCGAGTAGAGAAATAAGAATGGTGATTAAATGTAACATGGTCTTGAGTTTTAAAAGTTAATTGTAGTTAGTGTTTTTTGCTATTTATAGTTTGAAATATCTCAGTTGTTAAAGCCTTAACGCTTGACCAACTGAAGACTGTTAAATTATTTTTAAATATCTTCTTCATTTATATGGTTGTGCGGTTAGGAAGTTAATAAACCTTCTGATTAATATTTCTATTTAACTTGTTGATTAATAATTTATAATATCGGTTGTTGTTTACAATACTTCTACAAAGATGCTTCAATGTTTCATAAAAAAGTTGGACACTTTACCCAGTTATTAGACAACTGAAAACTGTTAAAATTAGAATTCGAATTTTAATCGACGATAATATTTTTTATTTTACACCCTCAAATTAAGCTAGTTTAATGACAGCCCAAGAAGACTTACTGAAGTTACAAGAACTAATAAAAAGCCTCAAATCTGCCGAAATTGAAATAATTAAAAGGCTTATCGATCAATCAAAGCCTAATTATCTGAAAATAAATAAACAGCAAAAGCTTTTTTTCTTATTATTAAATAAGGAGAATGTAGAGTATGGTAAGGTAAAACGATTGGTTTCGAAGGAGACTACTGATTATGGGTTTAATAAACTCATAGGTCGTTTAAAAGATCGAGTGTTGGAGAGTTTGTACTTAGATGTGAATATCAACCGAGGTAGCAATACTAACATTGCATTTAAAAATAAATTACGTCAAAAAAAAATGTTAGTTGCTGCTTTTATGTTGCATTCTCGAGGAATGATAGATCAGTCTTTAGATGTGTATGATGATGTGATTAGCCAGTCTAAGAAATATGAGTTGTACGATGATTTGCTTGAAGCGCTGTATATAAAGCAAGGGCTTGTGGGCTTGTCAAAAGGTATTGATGCTTATGAGCAATTGTCAGAGGAAATAACATTCTACGAAGATTGTCGAATATCATACTATAATGCAAGAGACTGGTATCGGTCTTTTTATGCAGAAGTTGACTTTAAAGGATTGAAGAATATTGATTACAAGAAAAAGTTAAGTGTTTATATTAATCAATTAAACTTGAGTTATAATAGGACTAGGTCTTCTACGATTCGCATGTATCAGTACCTATTAGAGATGGAGCTTTTTCAGCAGTTAGAAGATTATGACAAAGTAGATAAGGTCGGACAGTCTTTTGTTGCTTTTGTTAGAGGGGCAAGGGCTATTTATGGCAGAGAGCGAGTAGGGTCTATTTATTCTCAACTAGCAGAAAATAGACTAAAGTCTCTTGACTTTAGAGGAGTAATCAAATACTGTACAGAGGGGCTTAAGTTTTTTAAAAATAAGAACCTTAATTATTATGGTTTAAAGGAATTGGAAATAGAAGGGCTTTATTATTTAGGCGAACTGGACCATTTAAAAATTATGATTTCTGAGCTTTCGGAGCACAGTTTCTATCAGCAGTTTGATTATCGAAGAACGAAACTTCGATATTACTTGGGGGTTATTCATTTTTTACAGGGTGATTTTAAGCGTGCAAAGAGCGAATTTAATGATACAAGAGAAATAGAAAAAGATAAAGAAGGTTGGAATGTATGGATTCGTATTATGCGAATTTTGTGTAACATAGAAATGGCAAAGTATAACTTTATTGATTATGATATTGATAGTTTTCGAAAGTATATAGAGCGAACAAGTCATAGGGGAGATGTGAGGAATAGGGATGAATTAATCTTGAAGACATTAGTAACGCTTGAACGCAAATCCTTTAATTTTGAAAAAGCACATAAGATGAATAAGTCATATTTAGATGAGTTGAAATCCATGAAAGAAATATATCATTGGAAAGTAGATTCACCTGAATTAATTATTTACGATCAATGGTATTTATCTAAAATGAAGGGCGTTGCATACGAGCCTGACTTTAGTAGTTATAGAGATAATGTGCAACGAACCATTAATAAACTAAAAGAAGGAATAGTAAATGGACAATCAGAGAAGTCGTAAAATTCTTATAGCTGATAGTGGCTCAACTAAAACAGATTGGCGATTAATTGATGGAGCAACTAATGAAATTATGCAGTTTAGCTGTAAAGGCTTGAATCCGTTTCATAATTCGGAAGAGCAACTACTAACTGAAATTTCATTTACTTTTACTGAAGTATTATTATCAGGAGTAGATGAGGTTCATTTTTATGGAGCAGGGTGCTCTTCTAGTGAGAAGAAGAGTTTGATTAAAGGGGTTTTGAAATCAATCTTCACAACAGCGGATATACATATCAATCATGATTTATTAGCTGCTGCTCGATCTGCATTGAACAAGCAAGATGGTATTGTCTTGATATTAGGAACAGGAAGCAGTTTTGGACTTTATGACGGGGCTGAAGTTACAATGCCAATCCCTTCATTAGGTTATGTGCTCGGAGACGAGGGAAGTGGGGTTGCGATAGGGAAGCGCATATTGAAAGCTTACTTTTACAATCAGCTTCCTGAAAGTTTGTCGAATTCATTTCAAAGAAGGTTTATTGAAGGTCAGTCGGCTATACTAGATCAAGTTTACAAAGGAGATTTGCCGAACAAATACATCGCTTCATTTAGTCAGTTTGCTTTCCAGCATCGACAACAACCTTTTATTTCAAAGTTGATTTATGAAGTTTTTACGGAGTTGTTTACTCTTATTGCTCAGGCATTGCCCGATGCTCAAGAAAAGTCTATTGCTATAGTTGGGTCTATTGGTTTTTACTACAATGATTTTATTAGGACGGTAGCTTCAGAGTTTGGTTTTACAGTTGGAAAAGTTCTAGAAAAACCAATTGCTGGGTTAACTATCTATCATACAGAGCTAGAAGAATAGAAATAGTGCAGGTCGCTTGTGAAAGCTTGCTTTATTTTTCTTCCATTCCCCAATTGATTTGGTAATTATTGTCTCAGAGTCAAGGGTTAAGTCAACTGCCACACAAAGCATGGTGTCTTTATTTAATACATTCGCTAATTCAGGAATAAGCTTATCGTTTCGAAAAGGCGTTTCTATGAAAAGCTGAGTTTGTTTTTCTTGCTTAGCTCTACTTTCCATTTGTCTTAAGCGCTTTCCTCGTTCAGTTTTATCGTGTGGGAGGTAACCGTGAAATGCAAATGATTGACCATTGAATCCACTTGCCATTAGTCCAAGTAAAATTGACGAAGGTCCTACGAGAGGTCGTATCGCAATTTTTCTAGCATGCGCAATTTGAACAATTTCGGAGCCGGGGTCAGCAACTCCAGGACAGCCTGCATCAGAAATCAATCCTACATCAAAACCATTTTCTAGTGGTTTTATGAATGTAGCAAGTTCATTCGTATCTGTATGCTTATTTAAAACAAAAAAGGTAAGGTCATCAATAGCTGTTTCAATACCTAACTTAAGCAAGTATCTACGGGCATTTTTCTCGCTTTCTACAATGTAGTGATTAATTTTTTTTATCGTTGTGAATACTTCTTCTCCGAAATATTGCTTTGGGTCTCCACCTCCAAGAAGGTTTGGTATTAAAAATAGTTCTCCTTTAGGCATTAGTCTATCTTTTTTAAAAATTCACTTACTGCAGCATCTACCATATTGTACACTTGTTCGAATCCTTCATCACCTCCAAAGTAAGGATCAGGTACTGATTGGTTTTCTCCTGGATAGAGCTCATTTAGTAATAGATCAACTTTATCTGTGTCATTTTGATTTCTGGCAAGTTTTACCACATTTTCGTAATTGCTGTAATCCATCACGAATATCTTATCAAATGTGTCGAAATCATCTACAATAAATTGACGTGCTCTTAGTGAAGAAATGTCAGTTCCTCTTGAAAGCGCATGCTCCATAGATCTGCTATCAGGATGCTCTCCTATGTGATAATTAGAAGTTCCTGCAGAGTCAACTTGTAGTTGCTTGTTTGCTTCCTCTGCTCGTTGCCTTAGAAGGCCTTCGGCAACAGGTGAACGACATATATTTCCTAAACAAACCATTAAAACTTTCATAAGCTACCTTTTTTAAACAAAAATAGGAATTAAGGCAAGCCTCAATTCCTATAAATTGAATTAAAATTAATTTATTGTATGCTAATTTTTTTCTCTAATTCATCTACGTAAGTTCTAAAACGTTTGTCAGTTTCTACCAAGTTGTTTACTGTTTTACAGGCGTGAAGAACAGTAGCATGATCTTTCCCTCCACAGTGCATCCCTATATTTGCGAGGCTTGATTTAGTCATTCGTTTAGCGAAGAACATGGCAATTTGTCTTGCTTGTACAACTTCCCTTTTTCTCGTTTTAGATTTGAGTAATTCGATTGGTAAATCAAAATAATCGCAAACCACCTTTTGAATGTAATCGATGGATACTTCACGAGCGGTATTTTTTACAAACTTGTCGATCATTTGCTTCGCCAGCTCTAGCGTTATCGCTTTCTTGTTAAGCGAAGATTGCGCCAATAGAGAGATTAATGCTCCTTCCAGTTCACGAATGTTAGTAGTGATGCTATATGCCAAGTATTCTACTACCTCTTTTGGTAATTCTAAACCTTCGTTGTACATCTTATTTTCTAAGATAGCAATTCTAGTTTCTAGGCTTGGGCTTTGGAGGTCTGCAGACAATCCCCATTTAAAACGAGAAAGAAGACGTTGTTCCATTCCTTGCATTTCAACTGGAGCCTTATCTGACGTTAGAATCAGTTGTTTTCCTGTTTGGTGAAGGTGGTTGAAAATATGGAAAAATACATCCTGCGTTTTTTCTTTTCCAGAAAAGAATTGAACGTCGTCAATAATAAGTACATCAATCATTTGATAAAAATGAATGAAGTCATTTTGATTATTATTTCTTACTGCATCGATAAATTGGTGAGTAAACTTTTCAGACGAAACGTAAAGCACCGTTTTATTAGGGTGCTGATTTTTTATTTCTATTCCAATTGAGTGTACCAGGTGAGTTTTACCTAAACCAACTCCACCATAGACCAATAAAGGGTTGAAAGCGGTACCTCCAGGATTTTTTGCAACTGCATAGCCTGCTGATCTGGCTAATCTATTGCAGTCTCCCTCAATAAAGCTGTCAAAAGAGTAATTCGGATTTAATTGAGAATCAATGTTGATTTTCTTTAATCCAGGTATAATAAATGGGTTCTTTATTGGGTTATCTTTGTTCGCATCGAAAGGTACGGTAACAGGATTATTTTTTGTGGCCTGACGATTAGTAGTCGGGATTTTTACCATGTAAGGCTTAGAGCTTGAGGCTCCATTTTCCATTACAATGCTATATTCTAACTTTCCGTCAGATCCTAGCTCTTTTTTTATAGTTTTTCTTAAAAGCGTAATGTAGTGTTCTTCCAACCATTCATAAAAGAAATTACTTGGTACTTGAATTGTTAATACACTGTTTTGGAGCTTTACAGGTTTTATTGGCTCAAACCACGTTTTGAAACTTTGAAGGCTAACATTATCTTTTATAATTTCTAAACAATTATTCCAAGCTTCCAAGTGTGTGTTTGTCATTTCTTTTAGTGCAATAATTAGCTAATCGGCGAGGTAGCAAAACCTAACTGTTTAGCTGGTTAATATCAGTGTTTAAGAGTTTTTGTTTTAATTCAATCCCAATAAGTTTGGGGAGTGTAGGTTGTTTATGTAATTCATGGCCTTTACATAATGAAGTCACTCTTTGTTTAAAACCTGAGCAAATATGACATTAAAAAAGTTAAGAAAAAAACGTTTTTGCTATTGATTTTTTAAAAAATTCATTTTTAAAAATCTTTTCATTTTTCTTTAACAAAACTAGTTTAGAATGCTTATTTTATTCGGATAAAAAAGTTCGAAATATCATCATTATGTTCAAGCATCAGCATCAATTAAGAGTAAGGTATTCAGAAACAGATCAGATGGGTTTTGTGTATTATGGGAATTACGCTCAGTATTTTGAAGTTGCCCGAGTTGAAGCATTACGATCTTTAAAGTTATCTTATAAAGAATTGGAAGAAAATGGAATTATGTTGCCTGTAAGATCATTTCAAATTGACTATTTTAAACCGGCACATTATGATGACTTATTAACCATTGAGACGTTAATAACTGAAATGCCATCTGCAAAGCTTTCTTTTGAATATCGAACACTCAATGAGCAAGGAGAGGTATTGAATACAGCTAAAGTATTGTTGGTGTTTATGAATTCGAATACCAATAGACCAATGAAGCCACCTTCTTATTTTGTCGATCGGCTAAAGCCTTTTTTTAGTTGATCAAATTGTTTTACCCTTTTTAGAAAGTGTTCGCTAATTACGAGGCCTTGATAGCGGTTACTAGGTATTGCAAAAGATTCTTGTGATTGGAGTCGATAATGCTTCTTAAGTCGGTAGTAGGAAGCGTGTGCTTTCAAAATAGCGATTAGGTGCTTTGGTTTTCCTTCCAATAAAAATTTAATACCTGCTACACCATCTAAAACCATTCTTAAGAAAATGACCCTTTGTTTACTGTGTAATGGTTCATTCTTATATAAGGTAAGCAAGCTATTCCTGAAATTTAAAAATGTTTTTTTAGGATTAATGTTGGATAGTGTTCCTCCTCCAAGGTGGTAAACAGTAGATTGTCCTGTGTATTTTATTTCATACCCTTTGCTTTTTGCTCTCCAACAAAGGTCAATTTCCTCCATATGCGCAAAGTAGTTTTCGTCAAAACCACCTAGTTCTTTAAAGGTGTCTGATTTGATAAACATACATGCACCTGTTGCCCAAAAAATATCTATTACATCATCGTATTGTCCTTGGTCTTTTTCAAGCGAATTAAAAATTCTTCCTCTACAGAATGGATAACCAAGACGGTCGATAAAGCCACCTCCTGCTCCTGCATACTCAAATTGATCTTTTTCTAGATAACTTTTAATTTTTGGTTGTGTTATGGCTACAGAAGGATTGTCTACTAAAAGTTGTAATGGAGCTTTTGTCCAGTTGGCTGTGACTTCCACATCAGAGTTCAGTAGACAAAGATACTTAGCGTCTATTTTTTTTAATGCATCGTTGTAGCCTTTTGCAAAACCACCATTGGATTCATTTTCTACTATTTCTATAGAAGGGTAGTTGTTTTTAATATATGCGACTGATTCATCTGTACTAGCATTATCAGCAAGTATTACTCTAGCATCTCCTGAGTGCTTTACCACTGATGGGATGTATGTTTTTAGATGTTTTAAGCCGTTCCAGTTGAGGATTACGATTGCTAAGTTTTGAGACATGAAAAATATTTAGGCGATCAAATGTATACAAATTTACCTAACGAGGATTGTTGTAAAAATCGCCTGCTCTGTTTCCAAAATGATCTCTAACAGCGTCATTATCGATATTATTTCCTCGAGGATTTGTTCTCTCGTAGATTACTGTTTGCCATTGAGGGAAGTAAACTTCGCTAGGGACATTTGAATGAAGTAGAACGTAGTCAGTCA
>CBFHLF010000106.1:0-7647 GCA_965656555.1 uncultured Acidiluteibacter sp.
ACACAAGTTAATGACGCTTATGATTTTGTAAATAAAGTACAGCGGACCTGTGTATAAACAAAGCTGATGACCGGTGGTAACCGTAAACGTTTTACCATCGGCTAGTAATGAAATATTTTCAAAAACCTCAGGGGATTTTTTGATTTTTGATTCTGCGTATTGTGCCTGCAAATCGTCTACTAACACTGCTCTATCAATCGGAATTTGCTCCTTTTCAGCAATTACTTTCTTGAAATTCTCGATCGTGGGGTAGTCCTTATAAAAAGGTTTGACCTTCTCGTCTTGAACTAAATAATCATTGATTATTCCTGAAAAGTAACCGGTATTTTTGAATGATAGAGAACTGTACTTCATATAAATTAGGCGATTGGGTCTGCATATAAATCAAAGTGGTCGGCTTCCCTAACTTTTACATTAACAAAGTCGCCAACTCGTACAAAGTGATCTTTTTTATGAATAAGCACCTCATTATCAACTTCTGGAGAATCAAATTCTGTTCTACCGATGAAATAATCACCTTCTACTCGATCGATTAATACCTTAAATTCCTTTCCGATCTTTTCTTGATTCAATTCAAAAGAAATAGCACTTTGAACATCCATGATTTTCTCAGCACGCGCTTCTTTCACTTCTTGAGGTACATCATCTTCCAACTTGAAAGCATGTGTATTCTCTTCATGAGAATAGGTAAAAGCGCCCAATCGATCAAATCTACTCTCCTCAACCCACTTCAACATTTCCTCGAAGTCATCTTCTGTCTCTCCTGGGTATCCGACGATTAGCGTTGTACGAATAGCAATACCTGGGACCTCTTTTCTGAACTTTTCAATTAAAGCGGTAGTTTTTGCTTTAGTAGTTCCTCTTCGCATGGATTTCAATACGGAATCACTGATATGTTGTAATGGAATATCGATATAATTACAGATATTATCGCGCTCACGCATAACTTCTAACACATCCTCAGGGAAACCTGTAGGGAATGCATAATGTAATCGAATCCATTCGATACCTTCTACGTCTGATAAATTTCGAAGTAATTCTGCTAAATTCCGTTTCTTATAAATATCTAGGCCGTAATAAGTCAAATCTTGAGCGATCAAAATCAATTCCTTTACGCCCTGAGCCGCTAACGACTGTGCATTTTTTACCAACTGCTCAATCGGAGTAGATACATGCTTACCTCGCATTAAAGGAATAGCACAAAAAGAACAAGGACGATCGCAACCTTCTGCTATTTTAAAATAAGCGAAATGATTAGGCGTCGTTAATAAGCGCTCTCCAACTAGCTCATGCTTGTAGTCAGCCTTCAATGTTTTTAATAATCGTGGGAGCTCTCTAGTACCAAAGAAGGAATCTACTTCAGGCATTTCATCCTGCAACTCTTCCCTGTATCGCTCAGATAAACAACCTGTAACGTAAACCTTATCCACTCTTCCATCTTTCTTGGCCTCTACGTAGCTGATGATGGTATCAATCGACTCTTGCTTAGCATTATCAATAAACCCGCAGGTATTGATGATTACAATTTCAGAATCATCTTGCTTAGCTTCATGCTCCACCTCGAAGTTATTCGCTTTGAGCTGACTCATCATTACTTCAGAATCGAATATATTTTTAGAACAACCTAGCGTAACTACGTTAACCTTGTTTTTCTTTAATGTCTTTGTCTTCATGTATGCAGTTATAGGGTGCAAAATTACAGAAAAAAGAGGTGCTTAGCCGTTTAAAAAGGGATTGGATTTGGAATACCATTTTATGGCTAAGGATAGAATTATTTTGACATTCAAAAGGCTCTCAAGCTGTATCTCGATATACCAAAATACCCCTTCAAACTGGAAGGAAGATAAGTTTCATTAAGCGGCACCCCTAAAAGTTGAGGCGCGGTGCATCGCGCCTCAACTTATGGAACGGGACATCACGACTCAACTCTGGAACCCAATAAAAAAAGGCCTGACAATTAATTTTCACTAACCATCAGACCTTTTACTCAATCCAAAATATCTTGTATGCTATTCATTGAACAAACTATCTACAAACAACTTGCGATTGAACACTTGCAGATGATCAATTCCTTCTCCAACTCCAATGTATTTTACCGGAATTTTAAACTGATCAGAGATTCCGATAACTACACCGCCTTTAGCTGTTCCATCTAGTTTGGTTAATGCTAGGGCATTTACTTCTGTTGCTAAGGTAAATTGCTTGGCTTGTTCAAATGCATTCTGCCCTGTTGAGGCATCTAACACCAATAAAATCTCGTGAGGTGCATCAGGTACTAACTTCTGCATCACTCGTTTGATTTTACTAAGCTCATTCATCAGGTTAACTTTGTTATGCAAGCGACCTGCCGTGTCAATAATTACTACATCTGCGTCTTGGCTAATTGCTGATTGCAGGGCATCAAAAGCCACGGAAGCAGGATCAGCTCCCATACCTTGAGTTACCACCGGTACATCTACGCGCTCTCCCCAAATCTTTAATTGATCTACAGCTGCAGCCCTAAAGGTATCAGCAGCTCCCAAAACAACTTTATGACCGGATTGCTTTAATTGGTGAGCTAGCTTACCAATGGTCGTCGTTTTACCAACACCATTTACACCAACCACCATAATTACGTATGGCTTCTTACCTTGAGGTAAGGTAAAATCTTCGTAGTCTCCTGTATTGTTTTCTGCAAGTAAAGCAACAATCTCTTCGTTTAGAATCGTGTTTAACTCTGAGGTATTGATGAACTTATCTCGAGCTACCCGAGCTTCAATTCGCTCAATTATTTTCAAGGTGGTGTCAACTCCCACATCCGAGGTAACCAAGATTTCTTCAAGGTTATCTAAAACCTCATCATCCACCTTTGATTTACCAACAACTGCTCTGCTCAGCTTTCCAAAGAAACTCTCTTTGGTCTTTGATAAACCTTCTTCAAGGTGCTCTTTCTTTTTCTTGGAGAAAATGTCAAATATTCCCATAGGTATATATAAAAAAAGCTTCCTTCGAAACGAAAGAAGCTAAATATTTTTATGTGAAGAAACGTTTACTTCTTGAAGAAGTCGTTCACGTTATCGTTAGGTATGATCTCTTGCTTAAATGCGTAAGAACCAGTCTTATCAGACTTTACCATCTTAATCACTTTCGTAAAACTTTTTGCTCCTTGCTTCTGTAACGATGCTACTACTTTCTTAGCCATAACTAATAACTTTTACTTAATTTCTTTGTGAACCGTCATCTTTTTCATGATCGGGTTGTATTTTTTAAGCTCCATTCTCTCAGGAGTATTTTTTCTATTTTTTGTAGAGATGTAACGAGATGTTCCCGCTAAGCCACTCTCTTTGTGCTCCGTACACTCCAAAATAATTTGGACTCTGTTTCCTTTTCCTTTTTTAGCCATTGTTCTATTTATTTTATAGAGGGTGCAAATTTAGTTAATAATCTCTTAATGTACCAACCTTTGAAGAAAAAATTTTTGAGTTAAAAATTTGAAGGTTTTTTCATCATTTTTTCAATTGTTTCTACCGTTCTAGGGGCAGCTTTTGATAAATTAATTGGCTCATTTTCTGTAATTAAAATATCGTCTTCTATTCGCACACCAATGTTCCACCACTTAGGGTCGCAATTGGATCCTTCCGCGATATAAATACCAGGCTCTACTGTAATTACACTGCCGGCCACAAGTGGACCATAAGTTCCCACATCATGCACATCTAATCCTAGGTAATGTGAAGTACCATGCATAAAGAAATTTCGAACCTCCTTAACATTATTAATAATACCTAGTTTCAAAAGTCCTTGTGTAATAATTTCTGTTGTTGCCTGATGTGTTGCTCGAAATGGATTACCAGCTTTCGCAGCTCTTATACCTGCATTCTGCGCTTTTAATACTAAGTTGTAAATTATCTTTTCTTCTTCCGAAAAAACACCATCTACTGGTAACGTTCGTGTAACATCAGCAGTATATCCTCGGTACTCCGCTCCTACATCACTAACCAACAAATGCTCATTATTCAACACTTTTCTGTTTGTGGTATAGTGCAATATGCAACTATTCTCACCACCACCTTGTATAGAAGGAAATCCTGTATATTCGGCTCCTTCATTTTTAAATACGTACTCTAAAATTGCTTCTGTTTGATATTCAGCCATACCATCTTTCAATGATTTCATCACCTCTATTTGGGCATTACAGGTAATATCAATTGCTTTTTGCAACAACACCAACTCTTCTTCCAATTTTACTTCTCTCAACTCAGCCATTATAGCTTTTAACTTCTTCTCATCAGTATTGACCTTCCGTTGTTTAAAAAGGGCTAAGAAATTTCGTTTAAGCTCATTTAATGGTGCATTAACAGTTCTATTCTCATCCACCAAAAAGTTTATGCTATCATACCATATGGATGTAAAGCTTTTCCATTTGATGGCAGATAATTCAAAATTGTCAATTGATTCCACATGCTCAATGCCTGTGAAGTGCGCGGCATGCTTTAACCCTAAGCGCCTGCCATCCCATACTTCTCGCTTAGCATCTCTATCTTGCAGCAACAATAGCTCATTAATAATCAAACCTTTATAACGTACCGAATCTTTAAAAATGATTAAAGCCGCGTTAGGCTCAATAAAGCCGGTTAAGTAATAAAAGTTAGGCTGTTGATGAAACTCAAAGTCCACATCATTCGATCGATTTTTAATTGGGTTAGCTAAGAATATAGCAACAGTCCCCTCTTCCATTTTATCCCTAAAAGCAGCTCTTCTATTTTGCGTAAAAGCAACAGACAGCCTATCGGTATCATACTGATAAGACTCTAGATGACTAGAGGTGGAAACTTCTTGAGCAAAACCAACCAAGGTAAAGCTCATTAAGATGAAAAAGTAAAATGTGTTCAGTTTCATAAAAAATTAGGCAAAAAAAAACGCTGCTACTAAGGTAACAACGTTTTTAATAATATCTATAATGTACTTATTTCATGAAGCCTTTAGCTTTAGCCTCTTTAATACAAGCATTCAATCCTTTTTTGTTGATGTTTCTGATTGCAGAAGCAGATACCTTTAAAGTAACCCACTCGCCTGTTGTCTCATTATAAAACTTACGCGTAAATAAGTTTGGATAGAATTTTCTTTTAGTTCTGGTTTTAGAGTGAGAAACGTTATTCCCTACCATCACTTTTTTTCCTGTTAATTGACAAACTCTTGACATGGTTTCTTACTTTATAAAATATTGTACTGTTTTTCGGTCGGCAAAGATATGCATTTATTCTTTATATTTAATAGCACTTTCACAAGAAAAAAAACAAATTATATAAAGTCTAATTTAAATATTATCTTTTGGGGTGTATACTTGTAAATCCTAATGTAAACTAACGAACCTATGAAAAACCCGATTCTTTTTATTCTTGCTTTGCTAAGTTGTTATTTTGTTCATGCACAATATAGCTACAATTTGGCAGTTAAAACTGAGAAAGTAGAACTTTCTTACAAGTGGAAAAATACGGTATTATTTGACACTGATAGCGAACTAGAGTTGGCTCTTAAAATAAAAAACAGAAATGATTCTGCAGTACTCGTTAGTTTTTCGGCAGACTATTATATTGATGGTCGATTAGATGCCATTACTAAAATTACAAATTATTGTGTAGAAGCGAAAAAAACAGCAAGAGGCGAGTATAATGGACTAATTCTAACTTCTCAAGGAAAAACAGAAGAGCTAGTAAAATCAGACGCATTTGAACTACATTTTAACAATTTCTCAGTAAGTAAAACTGACAACTGTAATGAAGAGGATTAACCTTTTAAAAGAGACAAGTACCCTTCTAGCTGCAATGATTTTCATTTCATTGTGTGCTCAAATTGCTTTCAACTTACCGGGAGGAATTCCGTTTTCGGGTCAATCGTTTGCCATTCTTTCTGTTGCTATTAGTCTAGGTTGGAAAAGGGGTGTAATTATCGTTTTGTTATATCTAATTTTAGGTGCAGCAGGTGCTCCAATCTTTGCAGGAGGAGCATCAGGGATGAATCACTTTATTGAAGGCTCAGGAGGATACTTCTTAGGTTTTGTAATTTCAACGCTTGTAGTGGGATGGCTAAAAAAAGAGGGAGCTGATCGTACATTTGTGAAAAGCACGTTGGCTTTCCTACTTGGGCATTTTATCATTCTGGTAATTGGAGCTTTTGGAATTTATCTCATTAGAAATTTAGAGACTGCATTAATTTATGGTTTTTATCCGTTTTTGTTTGCAGCATTATTGAAGTCTATTTTAGGTGGACTCGTAATGCCAATCTATTACGAACTAAAAGAGAGTTGGTAATACTCCTTTCAGTATACACTTTTTGGTCAGGATTAAAGTTTATGTATGTTTACAGTCTCATAATTACTTCTAGTCGCTAAAGATTTCATGCTTAAAAGTACCCTCGGAACATTTGGATCAAAGTTAATTGGCGCTATCCTTAACTTCTTAGTTATTATACTCCTATCTCAACACCTGGGACCTGCAGGCAAAGGAGAAGCGAGCTTAATCTTAACCTCAGTTGCTATCATACTTATATTTGGCAACCTGATTGGAGGAGCTCCCGTTGTTTACTATACACCGAGAAAGTCCACCAAGCAACTTTTAAAGATCTCTTACCTCTGGTGTATAGTAGTTTCTATACTAGCTTATACCCTACTCCACTTTCTGGCTATTGGGATTGATCAATCATGGAATGCATCCATTGCACTACTTTCGTTAATCGAAGGCTTTACTGCCGTGAATCTCGCAGTTTTAATCGGAAAAGAAAAAGTAGCACAGAACAATATTGTAAGCGTAATTAAGTCCTTCACTTTATTTGGCTTTTTACTGTTTCTGTTTCAATCTACACAAACTGCTTCCCTAAACGATTACATCACTGCTTTATATGCTTCCTTTATCATGGGTTTTGTGGTTAGTATTGCTTTTTTATACCGCATTATCGATCATAAAAACCCAGAGAAAGAGGTTTCACTTTTTAAGTCCATATTAAAAAATGGCTTATTAAACCAGATGGCATATATCCTTCAGTTTTTGAGCTTTCGAATAGGCTACTACATCATCAATAAAGAGATAGGAGAAGAAGAACTTGGTGTATATTCCAATGCGATTTCAATTGCAGAATCCATTTGGCTAATTAGTAGAAGCATTGCTTTGGTTCAGTTCTCTCGAATTGTAAACAATGACGATCAACAATCAAATCAATTACTAACCGTAAAACTTTTCAAGCTTACCCTAGTCCTATCTTTTCTCGCATTGTTGGTTTTGAATGGTTTGCCAAACAAGTTTTACACATTCGTATTTGGTGACGATTTTGGTGGTATTAAAAACATTATTTTATGGATATCCCCTGGAATTTTAGCCTTTAACCTTTTCCTCATTTTTGGGCACTATTTTTCAGGTGTAGACCAATTCAAAACCTTAACATTCGCAGCAGCTATCGGTTTTATTGTGGCAGTAGCAGGCATCTTTCTATTTGTTGATCAACTAGGTAGCGAAGGTGTAGCATTTGCTACCTCAATTTCCTTACTCGTTTCTATGGGGATACTTTGGAGAGTATTCTTAACGTCTACAGGAACTCGTCTTAGTCAGTTTTTAATCCAAAAAAGTGATTTTATTCAGTTTCTGAAGCTCCTAAAGAACCTAAAACCTAGATAGA
>CBFHLF010000107.1:0-7639 GCA_965656555.1 uncultured Acidiluteibacter sp.
ATCCTCGAATCCCTCTAAATCTAAGTTGAATTACCTGCCCTTGATAAGCAGTTAAGTTAATGGTTTGATTTCTCCAAACATCACCTTGATTGCCGATAAGAGGCGTCATAACGTCCAGTGTCAGTACTCCATTATTGATAATATCAACGTGTAATTCGCCCATATTAGCGCCAAACATATGGTACCAAAAAGAAAGTCGTGGATTATTTACACCTGTCAGATCAATACAATTGCTCAACAGCAATGCCTCTGCGTTTTGGAAGCTATTAGAAGTTTCCACATATAAATAATTCCCACTTCCAGTAGTCGTGTTCTGATCTTGGCTAGGACCAGTATTCGCACTCCCAGTTTGTCCTGAATTTACATTCCAATCTAAATCATCAGTAGCATCATTTGTCCACCCATTGAACAATGTTCCGGGGGTTCCAGTAATGAAGGAATCAAAATTCTCGTTAAACGGGTAGCTTGAAACCGTTGGTGTAATTTGAAAAGGAAGAAATATAGAATCATTAGGAGTATTGATATCTCCGGGGAGTTCTGTCCAACTTTCTATCACATAATTTTGGGTAGCTGAAGCGAATTGAAGTTGTTGTGTGAAAATAAATGATTGACTTGTGCCGGGGGCAATAGTCCCCACAGTAGTATCCCTTATAATTTGGCCATTATTTAGCTGATAAGCAACAGGAACAGCACTTTCCGCAGTACTTCCTGAATTAGTGATTAAAATCTCTACAGGAACAGATGAAGAAGATTGACAAAATGAAACTGCACCAACAGATATTGAATCGACTCTCACATCAGAACCGGAAATATCAATTAATTGAATATCGTCAATTGCTATATCGCTTGTAAAAGCATTACTGCGAATTCCTCTAAACCTAAATTTTACAACTTGACCAACGTAAGTTCTAAGGTCAACCAATTGATTTAGCCAATTATTACCCTGATTACCAACTATCGGAGGAATAACGTCAAGACTCCAACCATTATTTACATAAATATCTAAATGCAATTCTCCCATATTTGCTCCAAACATATGATACCAAAAGGAAAATTCAGCCAAAGCTAATGAGGATAAATCATAACAAGGGGTAATTAAATGAGCTTCGTCATTATTACTTCCACCTGTTGCTTCTACGTATAAATAATTGCCAAAGCCAGTAGTGTGATCTCCTGATGGTCCGGTTCCTGTTGATGGAGTGCCACCAGTTCTTGTCTCCCAATCTAAGTCATCTACAGTGCTATTTTCCCAATTATTAGTCATCGTGGTAGATGAAGATAAAGAAAAAGTTGAAAAATCCTCATTGTAAGGATACATACTAGTCGGAGTTCCAAGGCAAGGCACAGGTGGGTTGCTACGTAAAATGAACTGGAAACAATTACTAGATGGAAGTTGACTCATATTAGAGCAAGTGGTGTTGTCAATTGCTTCGTAATAATAACAAACAGTATCCCCTATTTGAAATCCAGGTAAGAACCCATTATAAGTAGTTCCAGTTCCTAATGTTAGAGAAACAGAATCTATTGGATTTGAATTTACAGAGTAGAAAGCCTTAACACTTGTTACTCCAGAACTATCAAATGCATCTACTCCAACAGCTAAAGGGTTGGTAGTATACTGAAATCCTGAAAGGTCTATTTCATTGGTTAATACTGGGGGAACTAATTCGCAATTAGCACCAACGATTCTTACATCATCAATTAACCATCCGTAATTGCCTAAAGAACCATTATTGTCACCATCGATAAGTGCAAAACGGACACGTACTTGCATATTATTAGCTGTTGATGCCAAATTAATGTCCTCACTCTTCCACCACGAATTAGTGGGAGTTGTAGAAGGGCTTCCCGGGAGCCAGTCAAGGTAAGAAACGGAACTAAATGAATTACCAAAGAAATTACCAGTACCTAAATATTCTGCAGCCGATATAGATGTCCAACTTTGTCCATTATCTATTGAATATTGAACTAGTGCTCGGTCAAAGAAATCAACTTTACAGATGTGACTGAATGATAGGTTGACCGCAACATATCCCATAGTTGAAAAAGGATCAGAGGTAAGCCACAAGGTGTCTGACGTAACAACAGACCTCGAGATACTCGTCGAGCCACCTGCAAATATAGACGTATTAGTAGACCAACTTGCCGTGGTACTAGTAGCTGCGGAAGAATTAAATTGAAGGGCTGTTCCCTCGAAGCCTTCGTTTAGAATGGTAGTTTGTCCTATGACACTCCATGTCATAAAGAAAAAGCAAATAGAAAGTAACTGTTTATTCATAGCATAAAATAAAAATAGGGACTAATAAATTAGTCCCTATAAAGTTAAAACATTATTTCCTTATTTGGAAATCACCATTTTTCGAACGATTCTTTCTCCCTCGAATTCTATTGAGTAGAAATAAACTCCATCCGCCCAGCTAGCTACATCCAATTCAATTAAATGATCTCCTGCTGACTGAAACTGCGATTCTCTATAAAATGATTGTCCAAGCATATTGGTTACACTAAAGTTTAACATACCAGATGTTTTTAGTCCGTACATTATTTTAGTGTAGCCACCCGTTGGATTTGGCACGTTTTGATTTAACGTTACATTCTTTGCAGCAAACGTATTCAAACCAACAGGGAAACAGTTGTTATACTTATTGGTATCTGTTCTAGGAATAGTGTCTAAACAGAAGTCATCTATCTGCCAACCTTCATCTTTAATCGAACCATCTGACTCATATCTAAATCTAAATACCGCTCTAGTTTCTTGGTTAAATCCAAGTACATTTTTAGACAATATCCAATTCGAAACACCTGTCCAACCTGCATTCTGAGTGTTGTTCACAATTGCAGCAACATGCTCGGTATTATACCAGTTCTCTGCAACACCAGTATTATCATAGAGTGTTCTCCAAGAAGCTCCATCATCTACTGAGTATTGGAAATGACCTCCATCATTATCTTCTTCCGTTTGGAATCGTTGTTGGAAACTAACTTCATAACATTTTTCTGCTTCCATTTCAATATAATCTGAAACAACGCTTGAAGAATCATAGTTTTCATAAGTAGTGTCTAAAACGGTTACCCATGAGTTAGAACCACTATTTGTTCCATTCAAGAAAGATTTTGTTGGAGAACCTAAAGTAAAACTATTACCAGGCTCTGCGTAAGTATAGGCATTAACTGCTCTCCATGCACGAGCGCTGTTGTCAAAATCATTGCAATAAGTCGCAGAGTTGTTTATATCAACAGTGTCAAGAACATTAATCTCGAAGTAAGCTGTATCGTCTGATGCTCTAGTGTCAGGGTAGTTCCCGTCGTTAGGATCACTAGTCCATGCTTTGAATTTATGAATTCCGGGAGTCGCAGTCCATACATCATTAAACAAGTGAGTTCTTCTGTCTTTATATCTTAGCTCAGGAACAAACGTATCCATTTCAGTTATAACAGGATTATTATCAATCTGAAGGTTAACTTTTACATTATCTACAGAATCTAATCCATCATCTAATAGTGAAACTTGAATTGGGTAGTCGATTGCCAATGGTAAATTACCTTCTAATCCAAGTAAAGTAATTGTATCGATTCCCATACTCAATTTAGCAGGACAAATCCATTCATACGAAGCTGAGTTGATGTTCTGCTGTCCTCCGAGAGTTAACCAATATCTGAAACCAAATGCTTGCGCTTCAAAACGTAAAACATTACTTGAAGGATCTTGTAGGTTAATCTTCACTTCTTGGCTATCCTTTACACATACAGTTCTGGTGTATGTTCTAGTAGGATCTAAAGTATCAGTTGGTTCCCATAGTCGTTTTTCAGGACGCTGATTATTTACAAACACTTCCCAGAATCCACCACCTGCAGGATCAACAGTCGGTGTGGTGCTAAACTTTAAGGTGAGATCACAACCATAGTAACTTTCGGTAACCTTAAAAGAGGTATCATTACGAGGCTCTGTATCATTTGGCATTACTGATCTTACTTGTATGGTATAATTATCAAATCCAGGAAACATTGATCGTATCGAAGAGGTCACTCTAGCCGTATCAAAAACATTCAATGTCAATGACAGTGTTTCATTTACGATATCTACTGTATTCATGTCCGAATCCAGAATAGTAATTTCAATAGGAATATTTGAGACAGGCGTACGTCCAAAATTTTCAATTTTGTATTCAACGAAAGCTGAGTCTATCTCACAGTAAGACAATGGCGAGAACACACCCGTTACAGCAACATCGACAGGCTCAGGATTGATGATGTTAAAGTTATCTACAATAGCACCAAACCCAACTTCATCTGAAGAATCTGAAACAAATCTAAATCTGAATAGCACTTCATCTAGGTCATCTAAAAATACCGTTTTAATTCTAGATCGCTCAAACCCTGAAGTTGTATCAGCCCAACAAGGAACAAACTCTATATTAAGGTTATTGTACCAATTTAATGTCGCAGGAGGGTTATTATCATCCAAAATAACATTCCAGTTTTCACCACGATCCAAACTATACTCTAAGTGCACACCATCATCATCGGCAATATCCCTAAACATTTCAAATTGTACAAAGGTAGAATCTGTATTTCTAAAATCAACAAATGGAGAAACCAACGAGTTATCTAATCCGATGCTGTATTTCTGATTACCATTAGTTCCCCAAACAAAGGGACTAGAATATGCAGTACTTGGACTACCCGGAGACTTGGCCGGCTCATAGCGCTTCCATTTACTTGGGATACTTGTTTCAATTGGGAAACTTACCCAGTCATCTGCTTTAGAGTTATCGTCGTAATTATCAAAGTAAGATACCGTGCGCTTATTCAAACCGTATGAAAACGCAAAGTTAGTATCGTTAGTATTAGCAGTATCATTTGCTAAGTTTACTATCACTTCCAATTTAAAGGTACTATCAGGTGCGATATAAGGAACAGAGAAGGACAAATCCTGTTTTACAGCAGGAAGTAAGTTCAACGAGCTGAATGTTTCTGTCTGAGTACTAACTTGTACATCGTTTCTGTCATATACCGTATAAGTAGCATCTAGAGTCGTAATAGGAAGTACTCCAAAATTTTCAAGCTCAAACGTAGCTATTTCAGGAGTTTTCGGTGTGTATGGTTTTGTGTAAACTCTTGCTGTTGCAGCATTGTATATTGGACCATTAAAAACATAAAAGTCATCAATAGCAATATCACCAAGATCTCCACCTTTACCAGCTTTTGCTCTTAAACGAATTTGTACTACTCGATCTCTATAATTGTAAAAGTTAACTTGCTTTAATCTCCATGCGTCACCCTGACTTCCAATAATTGGAGGCGAGACATCTCTAACCCACCCTGGAATTGATTCATCAAAAATATCGATGTGCAATGTATCAATGTGAGGCCCATTCATATGGTACCAGAACTCTAACGTTGGGTTGGGAGTTTCATAAAAATCTAAACATGGTGAAATCAAATGCGCTTCCTGTCCAACGTGTCCGGTGGCTTCTAGAAATAAAAATTTCTGGCCTGACTTACCTGCTTGTGGGCCGGTACCAACTGTTTCTGTCGAATCTACTCCTACCCACCAATCATGAAAATCACCTTGTCCGTTAATCCACTGATTATATAGTAAACCTGTTTGATCGAAAGGGAATGTTTCAAAATCTTCTAGATATGGAAATTGAAAAACAGGCAAATCTTCACAAGGTTGAGGAAGATCTGGATAAATCACCATGTATCGTTCGCCAACTAATGGAATTCTAGTCGTGTTCACACAACCACTAGAATCAATAAACTGTAAGTAATAACGAATTGAATCTCCAATTTGTGCTTGAGGAATTACACCTCTAAAGTTTGCAGAAGAAACATTGACGATTGGCACAGAATCTTCAATTATGGGTATGTAATTTCCTGAATTAGGCGGACTTTGACGAAACAATTCGTAATAAATATTAGTTCCTCTCTGTCTTACACCTGATTGATCGGTTACACTCGCGATGAATTCAAAAGGACCGGTATCATAAACTCTTCCATTACCATAAGGCCCAGGGTAGTTTGATGGAGGTGATAACACTACTCTTGGAGGCAATAATTCACAAGAAGCACCAGCTACAATTACATTATCTAAAAACCACCCTGCTCTATTTGCAGCTCCAGGCTGAGAAGAAGGACGGTCACGTAGTGCGAAACGCACCAATACATTTGGTTGACCGGCAGCAAACAGTGTAATATCAAATGTTGCTAATCTCCACCAAGAGTTAGTAGGATAGGCAGCGGCGTTAGCAGGCGTTCCATTTCCTCTCCAACCAAGTATGTCAGAGAATTCTGAGAACGTACTGTCAGTTTGGAGATTCGCACCTCCTTGGTAAGGCGTATTTCCTGGACCGAGTTTCGTCCATGTTAATCCCTTATCATTAGAAACCTCAACATAAGCCTGATCTAACCCTTCGATTTTAGCAATATGATCAAAGCTAAGTAATACACTCACATATGCAGAAGCATCAATAGTATCAGTTGTAAGATACAAGATATCAGCAGTTGCTACTCTCGCGGAATCAGAACTTGGAGCAGATTGCCCGAGTTGGCTAGTCACAGCCCATCGATTATTATTCAAGCCAGAAGCAGAAGAAGAAGTCATATTAACAGTAGGACCGTCAAATCGTTCTTCAAATATATTTACTGTAGGTGTTTGCGCATACAAGTAAACACTTGTAAATGAAAATATTGCAAACAAAGAAAATTGTAAGAATTGTAAACTTCTTCTCATCGTTAGTTTCATTAATTTAATTAAAGTTGGGCTAATTTAATTATAGTAAAATTATAATACAACTTAATTGTACGCTAACCTACTATTCAGCCTTAATTGATCATTATACATATCATTGACGCTAAATAAAGATTCGAGGTTGCACGATTTTTTATCCATTATCAAATTACTATTTTTGTAAAAATCATAAAAAACGAAGTTGAATGGAAATAAACGCGAATAATACAAATCTTACTAGTTGGATTGAAGTGAATGAAGGTTCTGATTTTCCAATACAAAATCTACCGTTTGGAATCATCAGTTCGGATAAAAAAACAAAACGTGTAGCCTCTAGAATTGGCAATAGCGTAATCGATCTACAGGCACTATCTGACCTTGGGTATTTCGATGGATTGGACACAAATGGACTCTTTGATCAAGAGAATTTAAATGCTTTCATTGAGAAAGGAAAGGAATTCACCAGATTGGTTCGAAATCGATTGTCAGAATTGTTTACTGAAGGTAACAATGAACTTCGAAAAAAAGAAAATGATTTACATGAAGTGATTACACCAATTGACCGAGTAGATACTCATCTACCTGTCAAGATTGGCGATTACACCGATTTTTATTCTAGCATAGAGCATGCGACTAACGTAGGAACTATGTTTAGGGATCCTAACAATGCACTCTTGCCTAACTGGAAATACATCCCTGTAGGTTATCATGGACGCTCTTCATCCATCATCAATTCTGGTGTTGCCATTCACCGACCTAAGGGGCAACAAAAGCCGCCGGAAGGTGACCCTGTATTTGGTGCGTGCAAGCGATTGGATTTCGAACTTGAAACTGCTTTTATAACTTATCCAGGAAAAGAATTGGGTGATCATATATCACCTGACGAGGCCGACAACTTCATTTTTG
>CBFHLF010000108.1:0-7499 GCA_965656555.1 uncultured Acidiluteibacter sp.
CGTGAATGGTAGTTCCGTCCTCTTTAAAACCTGGGTAATCCGTAGGTAACAGTGCTCCATTTTCAGCATCTACCCTATTGAATTGATCATAAACAGCAGCAGACCAATAATGGCGTAACGTTAAATTCAATGCCATCCGATTGTTGAAAATATAATTCCCAGTTATGGCTGTTTCGTGTTCTTTTACATCTCTACGACCAAAGTAAATGGAGTCATTCTTATTTTCTACAAAACCCATTTCATTAAAACGAGTGCCCCAATTATGCTCTAGTACAAAAAACAGTTTGTCATTCGGTCGAAACCTTGGCGATATTTCATAATAGGTGTTATACCTTCCTGACTCATCAAAAACACGCTGTGTAGTTCGCAGATCTAATGCAAACGGACGACTATAATCGCTAGAAAAGAATCCACCATACGTAAAGTTGGTAGGAAATTTATAATACTGGTCGAAAGTTCTGGTTTCAAAGAAATCATTGGTTTCTATAGGCTCAGCTCCTACATTTAACCCGATTGCGTGAAAAGAACGCAGGGAGTATACCGTAGAATACCTTAATGCAAAATTCATAAACTGATCTTGCTTGTAAGAGCGCTGGTAATCGACCTCAAAGTTATGACGAGCAAAGTTGAAGATAGAAAAAGGCTCAAAAATGGCGTACTGAGCAAATAAATAAGAGTTTTTGACATTGGTGATGTTCAAAAAGCCTAAATCATTGATGCTATAACGATCAGAAATATTCTGTTGGGACAATTCGAACTTAAAATTCCCACTAATTTTCTGAATTCCGGCCTCCCAAGTGTATCCGGTATTCACGCCGCTTTCTTCAAAAATATGACTCATTCCTGCTGCTGCTGAAATGGCAAATTGATTGGCTTTATTGGCCAATTGAAAGTCGAGTTTAGTTACATTGGCATCTCTTGCTTCTCCCTCTCGAGTTACATTCGTATTCGTCAAGGTTACAAATGAATTTTTGCGCAGCACTTGGTCAAAAACCAACACATTATAATTGGTCAACGGATTTACTTCCTCTGTTCTTTTAACACCTGAAAGCGTATCTAAAACCTGCGCATCAACTCTACTCTCTAGCGCATTAAACACGCCAATTCCAAGTCCATTCGCATTTCTTCCGGAGACTTTGGTAGCATTTAATAACCGACTCTGAGCAGGAACATCTCGGAGTACTTCGTTTTCGTTAAGCGCTCCACTAATTTGTCGTGCTGAATAAGGCCTGCCTCCTACTCGCCTTGAGTAGAAGATTCCTGCTTTATTAAACAATTCCACTCCTTCTGTAAAGAATTGACGATTCTCATTGAACTCTACTTCAAAAATGGACAAATTCAAAATCTCATTATCGAATCGGGCCTGACCAAAATCAGGAATCAGTGTCATGTCAAGCGTAAACGCATCGGTGATTCCATATTTCACATCCATACCACCGTTTACCGACTCTGTGATACTACCATCCGCAGAGCTGTGTTCTACGTAAGCTGAGGCATATGGAAAAAATGATAATCGAACAGGCGGCTCTATGTTTTCAATTCCTTCCACGATACCAGTCTGTGTTAATAAACCGTCTATTGCAGGGTTGACAAAGTTCCACCAAGATCGCTCTCTATTTCTACGCACTTCACGACCGAAATTCACGCCCCAAACTTGCTTTTCTACTTCTGGAAAACGCAAAGCAGAATACGGAATCCGCATTTCTACAGTCCAACCCAACTCATCTAAATGTGTAGCGGACTCCCAAACAGCATCCCAAGCGACACTCTCATCTTCAGCAGAATATTTCGTATCGATTTGCACACCTGAGGGAGTTACCGAAAATCCATCTCCGTTAATTCCATCTTGATAATTATTAAAAACTACCGTGAAAAAATCTGCATTCCCAACATCATCTCGCTCCGTAAGAAAGTTATAGATACTATCCGGATTATCGTACAAACGAGCTGCAATGTAAACCGCCTGATTGTCATACACCATGCGCACTTCTGTTTCTCCTGAAGGTTTCTTCTTTGGTTTTGGGTTGGTTTGTAAAAACCCATTGGCTATTGGCTGTCCTACCCAAACAACATCATCTAGCAATCCATCAATTTTAGGCGCTATCTCTACACTGTTAATTGTTATCGATGTAGAAACGATCTGATTTTTTTGCGCTAGTAATACTGAGCCAAAAATTAGCCCAAGAAACAACAGAAATAAGCGATTCTGGATTAGGAATACAAATGAAAATCGGTTGGTAAGCATGTTTAAATTTAGCGGCTGCAAATATACAGAAGTAACACGCATAGCGAAATTTTTAGCAGCATCTATTGCGGTAGTAAAACACTTATCTTTGCAAGTATGGAAGAGCTCAACAAAGAGGAATTAAATAAACTACGGCAGTTTTTTAAACAACGTAATCAACAAAACGAAGCTAAAAACAAGCAAGTTATTGATGTAGTTGGTCCACTACTCGCTACGATTGAAGCTTCTAAGCTTGGTGAAAAAGATAAATTACATTACAATGAAATGGTAAATGCACTGGGTAATTTCATACTGCTCACGCAACAAAAATGGGAGGTCATTTCTGAATTACACCCTGACTTTTCCGTTAGTTTAACTCATCCAAAAGGAAAAGTAAAAATCATTTCTGTACAAGACGAAAGCGATGCTCAACAATTTAAAGCTGCTTTAAAAGAAGAATATACGCACATTATTCTCCTCTCAGAATTAAACAAAAGAAAGGAGATTGAACTAAAGTTAGAAAAAGAATCACCGATAAAAGTTTGGCTTTTTGATACGGAGAAAGAGACTACACTAGCATTAAAACCAACACACGAATGAACCGATTATCGCACTACTTTTTACTGATTGCACTTATATTTCCTTTTGCAACCATTGCCCAAACGGACAGCGCTTGGAGTAAAAAACCAACAGTAAGTTTTGGCGGATTTGTGGATGCCTTTTATGTGTACGATTTTAATGAACCTGACGCAAGTAAGCGCCAACCTTTTCTATTTAATCACAACCGACACAATGAGTTTAACATCAATTTAGCGCTTCTTCAAGTAGCGGTAGATCATGAAAAATACCGCGCTAGAATTGGATTACAATCCGGCACCTATGCACAAGACAATTACGCTGGTGAAAACAGTGTTTACAGAAGTGTTTATGAGGCGAGTGTAGGCGTTAGTTTAAATAAAGCGAATAACCTGTGGTTAGACGCCGGACTTTTTCCTTCTAATTTAGGTTTTGAAAGTGCTATTTCTATGGATAATATGACACTTACTAGATCGCTAACAGCGGAAAGTTCTCCTTACTTTTTAACTGGTGCCAAGTTAACCTATAACTATTCAGAAAATCTTGAATTAACAGCCTTGGTAAGCAATGGTTGGCAACGCATTGAACGGCTAGAAGGAAATAGCATGCCTGCATTCGGAACGCAGATCAATTATCAGATCACGGATGATATTACTTTGAACTGGAGCACATTCATCGGCTCTGAATATCCCGATAGTAGCAGAAGAGTTCGCTACTTCAATAATTTTTACAGCATCATTGAACTGACTGAAAAATGGAATGCTATAGTAGGTTTAGATATTGGATTCGAGCAGCGAAAAAAGGATAGTAGCGCTTATCATACGTGGTATGTTCCAACCGCCATATTACAATATGTGCACAATGAAAAATGGAAGTTTGCCGCCCGAGGGGAGTTTATTACAGACGGTGCAAGCGTCGTGATTGGTGATTTAGGGATGCGTTCAGATGGCATCTGGGGCGCTTCTCTCAACATTGATTACGCTGCAGCTAAAAATGTAGTTTGCCGTGTTGAAGGTAGATATTTAAGCCTTAAAGATCAAGACTTTAACACCTTGTCAAATTCTGAATATAGCTCATTTTTCATTGGCACCTCTTTGGCCATAAAGTTTGGCCAAGACTAAATCTTCTATAATTATATAATGCTTTTATATTGATAAAAGAATCTTTTTAAAACTACATGCGCATTCTATTTATTCTTTTATTGTGTTCTTTTTTAGACGCTAATGCTCAGTTGAAATTCGACACCACACTGAGTGCTTCAGAAAGTATTAAGAAATACTTGACTACAAGCCATTCCGGGATTTTTATTGAACACGTTTCTTATACAGGAGCAAAAGCATCTTTTGCAGGCTTTGAAGACCCTAGTAAATATGCGGTAATCAATAACGGGATTGCTATTAGTACCGGAAATGTGTTCGATGCAATCGGACCTAACAACCAAGACAATACGGGCATAAAAACATTTGGACCTGCAGATAAAGACCTTGAATTTTTAGGAAAAGGAAAAAGCTACGATGCCGCGGTAATCATCATTGATTTCATCCCTATTGCTGATACGTTGTCGTTTTCTTATTTCTTTGCCTCTGAAGAATATCCAGAATATGTCAATAAGGGAGTAAATGATGTATTTGCATTTATCATTAAAAAAGAAGGAGAAATAAGTGGTCAGAATTTGGCGGTATTCGAAAATGCTGCGGTTCCAATATCCGTTGATAACATCAACAGCCGCATGAATAATCACCTCTATATAGCGAACTCTCCTTGGAGTTACAGTAATGTAAAACGATTTGAAAATAATAGAGCTGCAGGTGAGAGATCCCTTCAGTATCAATTCGATGGATTCACAAAACTATTAAGGGCAGAAACCCCTGTTATTCCTGGGGAGCGCTATCAATTGAAAATTGGTATTACAGACATTGGTGACCCTTATTATGATTCGGGTGTGTTTTTAAAAGCAGGCAGCTTTCATACAAGGGGCAATAAATCAACAGGTGTTGACTTTCTTAAACTGCTCACAGAAAATATCAAATGGTTATTACCTCCTACTTTCGAACAAAAAAATCGAAACGCATACTCCTTTAGTTTAAAAATAAATTATGACACGGATCAGTACGCTTTGCGCAGCGATATGAGGCCTAGTTTAGATCAATTGGTCAACTTGATGCATGCTGACAATCGAATTCAACTTACCGTAGTTGGCCATACAGACAATCAGGCTACAGCCGATTACAACTTTACGCTCTCTAGAAACAGAGCTGAAACCATCTACAACTATTTAATTGCAAATGGGGTACATCCAAACCGCTTAAAGTTCGAAGGCCGGGGTCAGTCAGAACCACGATATGCAAATACCTCTGAATTGTTTAGAAAAGAAAATCGCCGAGTAGAGTTTATACTCCGGCTCGGCGATCAATAAGGTATATGTATAGTTGGCTGTTAAATATCGTCGTAAGATACAACCACGCCCCCTGATGCGGGACGAGAACAACATGTAAGAATAAAGCCTTCTTCGATTTCCTCATCATCTAAAGCAAAACTTTCTCCCATGTCAATTTTTCCTTGTTTCACGAATGCCTTACAAGTAGTGCACACTCCTGACTGGCATGAGTATGGTGGGTCAATCCCTTGCCGATCTGCCGCCATTAAAATGGTTTCTCCATCATTGAGCGTTACCTTAAATTCTTCACCATCTAAAATAACGGTTACTTCGTTTTCATTTCCTTCGTAAACGGTATCTTTTCCTTCATCCACTGCTGAAGTTGTGAAGTATTCAATATTAATCTGCTCTTTGGAAACCGCAGCCGATTTTAAAGCCTCTTCGGTTGATTGAATCATTCCTTCAGGACCACAGATATAATAAATAGCTGACGCACCTTGCTCAGCAACTGTTGCTGAAACAATATTGGAATTGATTCGTGTATTATTTTCACCACCTTCTATGGTTCCTTGGCTTAAGATATGCTGAACAACTAAACGTCCTTCATATTTATTTGTCAAAGCATTGAGCGCATCATGAAAAATAATTTCATTTGCCGTTCTGTTACCATAAACCAACTTAACAGTACTTCTAGGCTCCTCTTCCAATACAGTTTTTAGTATCGACATGATGGGAGTAATTCCACTCCCTGCGGCAAACAACACATATTTATTCGATTGAATTGCGTCGGTTTCAACGATAAAGTTCCCTTCCGGCGGCATTACATCTAATACATCTCCTGCTTTCACATGGTCGTATAAGTAATGTGACATTTTACCGTTTTCTACTTTCTTTGAGGTTACTTGCAAGTAGCCATCAACTGCAGGAGAGGAAGAAAGTGAGTATGACCGACGAACAGACTCTCCATTGATATCTGCTTTTATTGTTAAGTATTGGCCTGCTTTATAGTTAAATTCAGTTGCTAAATCGTTTGGAATCTCAAAAACAATAGATACTGCATCTGCTGTTTCTTTTATTACCTCTTTGACTGCTATCTGACGAAAATGTTTGCTCATAAATTATATTTTTACGGTGTAAAGATACTATTTGAATTAACCGATATCAATTACAAATGCTGGTTACCTCGTAGACTTTTATAACTTTAACGTTTTATTTTAACCATATGTACAAGATTTTCGCAGCGCTATCGCTCATTATTACAGGCACCTCTAGCTACTCTCAAGGATTATTAGATGGTTATATGAAGGGAAAAGGAAATACAGATGTAGCCCTTTCTGCTTCTTTTGAAAGTGGAAGCAACTTCTTTATAGAAGAGGGAACAACTAGCCTATCCAGATCTATTTCTAGTGTTAATTTATTTGCTACCTACGGTGTTACTAATTGGCTCGATGTGGTGGCATCCCTACCGTATATTTCTAATGACGGAAAAGAGTCAGGCCTGCAAGATGCAAGCTTATTCTTGCGATTAAAAGTGGCAGAATTAAATTTTAGTAGTGTAAAAGCTCGATTTATGCTAGGTGCAGGTTATCAATTACCGGTAACGGATTATGAAACTGAAAGTGCTTTTGCCATCGGTCAGCAAGGCGAATCCAAAGAAATTAGAGGGATTATACAATTAGAGAAAGGAAGTTATTTCGTCATGTTAAAAGGTGGATATAGTTTCAGAAATAACCCCAATACCGATGCGCTGCCGTTAGTCGCCAAAGTAGGTATTGCAAAAAAGAAATACTATGCCGATCTATTTGTGGACTATCTTGGAGCAGATGGAGGAACAAATTACTTACCGGGAGTACCAACACGTCTGCAGTCTTTTCAAGAATTAGGAGTTAGCTTTTTCAGAGTTGGAGGTAATTATTACCGACCAATTACTACAATGTTAGGCGGTGTTGTAGGCGCTGCATACACACTAGATGGTCGAAATATTGGTCAAACTTTACGAATTTCTGTTGGTGGGGTAGTGAAGTTTTAAGAAAATCACCTGTAATCAAACCTTTCCCCTTTTTCTTATAATAGCAATGAAATAAACGGACCGTAGTAACACAGTATAATCATACCTATGATTAAATGGAGAGGTATTTATTCAAGGTTGATCATCTTGGCAGATTCAAGAAAGTTTTGACTCCAATTTAAGAGCGCTCAAGGTATAAATTGCATAGCGATAACTTTAGAAATCATTAATCCTTCACCACCACTCCTTTCCAAAATGCTACATGACCTTTTATTTCTTTTGCGGCTTCCTTAGGAGTTGGAGAATACCATGCG
>CBFHLF010000109.1:0-7438 GCA_965656555.1 uncultured Acidiluteibacter sp.
TAAAAAATACCTGTAAATTGTAACTCGAAGGTTTCACATTATGGACAGGCAGCAGCGATTGTAACCCTTTAGTGATTTCACCAATAGCTTGCTCCTGCTTTGTACTCATTAAATCAAATCCTTTACGGTGATAGGTATAATACAATTTACGAAAAGGCTTAAATTGTCCATTCAAGTAATTTTCAACGAGCCAATATCGGTTAGATTGGCTTTCAAAAGCTTTCCAACCTTCCTCAGGACTAGCTTGAGCGTTATTTAATATACGCTGAGCAATCTGAAAATATGGTGTACCCCCTTCCAGTGAATATGAATCATAATCAAATCCAAGAATTAAGTACACGTAATAAGATAAAATTGTTGGCAATTCTCCATTATAACTTGTTTCATTGTATAAGAGTGGCTCAAATTGGTTGTATTCAATAACAAACTTTCGATCTCTCACGTTCATCGTTGGTGAGTAATAATTCGTGCCATAAATTGGCCTACGCGCCTGCACTTGAATATTCCCTTCAAACTTATTTGCACTGATACGCTTTGTAAGGTTGATAAGAATATTACATTCTATTTTCTCATCTATCTTAAATTGATCTGCTGTCCATTTGCGGTTATTAACAAATTCGTTAATAGCCTTTTGCATTTCCTCAAAAATAACTTTCTCGCTTCCTTCTATCTGTCTAGCATCTACAGTAACAGTACAATTTAGCTCTTGTGAAGTAACTAAAAAGCTTATGAATAAAGCACTGATAATTAAGAAAAACCGTAACATATGAAATGGAATAATTATGATTGAATGGAATTAGTAATATGAGTTAATAATCGGTCAGCAATATCCTTTTTGCTAGATAACGGAAGCTCCTCGATATTGTTGTCATTGGCTATCAATCGCACTTTATTGGTATCTACACCAAATCCAGCTCCGGTATCATTGAGGGAGTTTAATACGATTAAATCAAGGTTCTTTTTTACTCTCTTAGCCTGCGCATTTTCAATTTCATTTTCAGTTTCTAACGCAAAACCAACTAAAAATTGATGTACCAATTTAACATCACCGAGTCCACGAAGAATATCTTTGTTTTTGGTCAATGTTAATTGATGTGTAGTCGCTGATTTTTTAATCTTCTGATCGGCAATTGACTCAGGTCGATAGTCTGCTACTGCAGCAGCACAAATTGCGATGTCGTATTTTTGTTGATATTCAAACACAGCAGCATACATTTCTTCAGCAGACTTTACATCAATGCGCTCTACCCCATTTGGTGTTTCTAAACTAACCGGTCCTGATACCAACACGACTTTAGCTCCCATTTCAGCAGCACTTTCAGCTATTGCAAAACCCATTTTGCCTGAGGAGTGATTCCCGATAAATCGAACAGGGTCAATTGCTTCATAAGTTGGGCCTGCAGTTATTAGAACTGTCTTACCAAGCAACGGTTTTTCAAGCTGAAAACGTTCCAGGAAGCTCAAAATTCCTTCGGGCTCTTCCATTCTACCTTCACCCGATAAACCGCTAGCTAACTCTCCAGATGCAGCGCTGATGATATGATTTCCATAGACTGATAGTTGTTCAAGATTATTCTTAAAAGCAGGATGTTGATACATGTCCAAATCCATTGCAGGAGCAATAAAAACAGGACAATCAGAGGATAAATAGGTAGCCAATAATAAATTATCACATTGTCCATTGGCCATTTTTGCAATGGTATTTGATGTAGCAGGAGCAATTACAAATAAATCAGCCCACTTCCCTAATTCTACATGGTTACTCCACTCTCCAGTTTCAGGATCAAAGTATTGCGAATAAACGGGATTTTTAGAGAGCGTGGCTAAAGTCAATGCACCTATAAAATGCAAAGAATCGGGAGTCATGACAACTTTGACATGGGCTCCCGATTTAACTAATAATCTAACAAGTGTAGCACTTTTATATGCTGCAATACTGGCGGTAATACCAACAAGTACATGCTTACCGCTTAATTTCATCTTACTCTTCTATTGTAGTCGGTTTTACTTCTACCTCAGGACGTCTAAAATATACTTCGTCACCTAAAAACTCACTAATTGCAAGTGCATTAGACTTAGGCATACGCTCGTAATATTTAGAAATCTCTATTTGCTCACGGTTTTCAAAAACCTCTTCTAAATTATCAGATGTGGTAGCAAACTCATTTAGTTTAGACGTTAATTCTTCTTTAATTCCCAAACTAATTTGATTCGAACGCTTAGCAATTATGGTAATCGCTTCATAAATATTACCAGTTGGTTGCTCTAATTCATCCAAGTTTCTTGTAATAGTTGAGAAAGCCGCTTCTGTATTCTTATTTTTCATCTGTATAAATTATAATATTCTTCGGTATATATAATATTAAAATCAGCTAGTTATAAACTAGTTAACTTCAATTTCTTCTTTCTGAGACCTTGCGTTTGCAAATAATTGCTCTGCCTCCTTCATGTATTCACTATCTGCGAAATTATCAATAAAATTGTAGTAAGCCTCAATTGTATTGTTCAATCGCTGTAATTTTTTTTCCTCTACACTTTTTGTAGCTAGATAATAAGTGGATTGCAAGATATAAAAAGACACCTCTTCTCTGTAATCCGTATCGGGGTATTCTGTTAACGTATTGTTTAAAGAAACAATCGCAGCATCATATTGACGCAGTTTGTAATAATTTTTAGCTTTTAAGTAAGACTTCGTCTCCAACTTGTAGCGTAAATTATCAACCAGCTCATTACATGTATCTTTCAGTGAACTATTGGGGTATCTATTCACAAAGGTTTGTAACTCTTCAAGCGCTTTATACGTGTTTGTCTGATCCAATGTTGGCTCAGGAGACATTAAGTAATTGCAGTAAGCACTCATAAAGTTACACTCCTCTGCCTTATCACTAATCGGATATGTAGTGGCAAATCGTCTAAACTGATAACTTGCCAAGATGTAATCATCTAAATAAAAATTAGCATAAGCATACATATAGTACAACGACTCTCCTTTATCAGTTCCTCTAAAAATGGGTATTAGATCTTCCATTAGTGGAAGCGCCTTGTAGTATTCTTGGTCATCGTAATACTCCACCGTTTTCTGATACTTATACTCTGCATTGTTGCTTTTAAGTACCTTTTGGTATTCACTACAACTGCTCAATCCGGCAATTAATGCCGTACCAAAAATTAGAAATAGTATTCGTTTAAACATCGTGCAAAGTTACGCTATTTTATGAATTTTATTGTGGAAGGAGCGCAGGTTATTAATAATTAGAAGTTGATAACAGGTTTTTAGGCTCAATTCTGTAAATCATGATGCGCTATCTCCCTATAGACTCGTCTCTATATTATAAACATTGTTTCTGTAATAAAAATTATTTACTACTATTTAGACCTCAATTTGTCTCTAAGCGAGCAAGTGTTTTATCTAATACAAACTTTTATCTACAATGGGTTGTTTATAGATTCACAACTTGAATATTTTGCTGCACTATTAGAAAAGCGTATTTTTGCAAACTTAACTCGAGACAAAAAACAAATATAAAGGATGAAAGACCTATTTGATAAAATAAAAGCAAACAGAGGCCCACTAGGGCAACACGCAAAAGAAAGTCATGGTTATTTTACCTTCCCAAAGTTAGAGGGAGAGATCAAAAATCGCATGATGTTTCGTGGTAAAGAACGCTTGCAATGGAGTTTAAATAACTATTTAGGGTTATCAAATCACCCAGAAGTAAGAAAAGCTGACGAAGAAGCAGCAAAGAACTGGGGAATGGGATATCCGATGGGAGCTCGAATGATGTCTGGTAACACCAACTATCATGAGCAATTAGAAACTGAATTAGCTGCATTTGTGCACAAGCAAGATGCAATATTGGTCAACTTTGGTTACCAAGCAATGGTTTCTTGTATTGATGCCCTAGTAGATCGCAATGATGTAATCGTTTACGATGCCGAATCGCACGCATGTATTATTGATGGTGTAAGATTACACCAAGGAAAACGATATGTTTTTCAGCACAACAATATTGAAAATTTAGAGAAGCAATTACAACGAGCAACTAAACTAGCCGAAGCTCAAAATGGAGCTATCTTGGTGATTACTGAAGGCGTTTTTGGTATGTCAGGAAACCAAGGTAAATTGGTTGAAATAGCTGCTTTAAAAAAGAAATATAACTTCCGTATCTTATGTGACGATGCGCACGGTATCGGAACAATGGGACCAACTGGTGCAGGTACAGGTGAAGCTCAAGGCGTTCAAGACGAAATGGATGTTTACTTCGGTACGTTTGCAAAGTCATTTGCGAGCATTGGAGGATTTATTGCTTCCAATGAAGACATCACAGAGTACTTACGTTACAACATGCGTTCTCAAATTTTTGCTAAGTCATTACCAATGCCATTGGTTATTGGAGCGCTTAAGCGATTAGACATGATTAGAACCATGCCTGAACTAAGAGAAAAGCTGTGGACGATTGCAAATGCACTTCAGAGTGGTTTGAAAGGAGCTGGTTTTAACATTGGTACGACCAATACACAAGTTACGCCTGTAATTTTAAGTGGTGGTTTAGGTGAGGCAACTAACTTAACATTTGACCTGAGAGAGAATCACAACTTATTCTGTTCGATTGTAGTATACCCGGTTATCCCTAAAGGAATGATTATTTTGCGATTGATTCCTACTGCTATGCATACGCTAGAAGATGTGGAATACACGATCGAAACATTTAAGAAAGTAAAGGAAAAATTAGAAGCTGGAGAGTATAAATCAGATACCATCGCAGCAATTTAATTATAACAAAATACTTAAATTAGTAGCGAGCATTTGGAGATTTTCTCTAGTGCTCGCTATTTTTTTGCCATGACTCATTTACTTTTACAAAACATATTAATAGGGATAATTTTGATGATGGTTGGTTTGCTAACTCGTTTATTTCCGCCGAAAAAACCCAACAGTTTCTATGGTTACCGAACAAGCCGATCTATGAAGACAAAGAGTTCTTGGAAAGTAGCTAATGAATATTTTTCAGGTGGGTTGATTATGGTCAGCTCAGCGTCCATATTGATCGGACTATTGACTACTATTATAATTGCTAAATTCTCCTCTTTGATTACCATTGTTGCCACAATTGGCTTAATCATCGGGTTGTTTTATAAAACTGAGGAGCTTTTAAAAGCAAAGGATGACCATTGAACATCTTTTCATTGTTATTCGATGCATCACGGATTTGCCGATGTAAAACAAAAACTATTCTAATTCTAACGTACTTTGGTCATCTTCTTCATCTGCCCCCGGAAGCTCTAATGCTTTTACAGTTCCAATAGCATTTCCTGCAATTCCTTTTATGCTACCATACATGTCAATCGTATTGGTGACTACTTTTTCTATTTGCTTTTCGCGGCTTTTCCAGATCCGTTGCATAGAACGTTTTTCAGAATCAAGATCATTTTTCATCGTCGTAAACCCCTCTACAATTGCCTCAATTTGTAATTTAAATGCATTTGAAGTCAGAAAGTCATACAACATTCCCATTTTATCTCCCTTATTTTCTTGGGACGACATGGCCGCACTTAATCGTATAATCGATTCTCGAAGCACATTGGACAATCCTTTAAACTCCTCGAAGGTACAAATCCAAATACCATCTTTCATTCCTAATCTTGGCATATCAGAAGGCATAACCTCGGTTACCAATACACCGATATCTGCTCCTTTATCGCGAATATCTGCTTTAAATTTTTCTATCCAAGTCGGTTGAAAATCTTTCGTTCGCTTACTTTCGTAACAGATCTTACCGCAATTTGCTTTACTTCGTGTATTCACAATTTGAACGCAATCTGCACCTCGTGCTCCTTTTTTAATCTCTTCAATGGTATCTAATGGAAAAGTAGCTTCTAACCACTCCTCTATCGCCAATTCCTGCACTTCTCCTTGCAACTGCATAGAGCCTTGCTCCTGCTTGCGCTTCATTTCTTCAGTCAACTTTTTTTGATCGGCCAACTGCTTCTGCAATTCTTTCATCGCCAGCTCCATCCGCTCTTCTTCTTGTCGCTTTATTTTGTCTTTTTCCAGCAAAATTTGTTGGCTGAACTTTTTCTCTGCAGCTACTTCTATTTCTTCTTTTAACTCTGTTTTTTCTCGTTTCAGTCGTTCTAAATCAGCTTGCATTTTATTGTATTCCTTCAGCTTATCCGATTTCTCTTGTAGCTCCTTTTGAATACCTGCCATCACCTCGCTGTTCTCTTCGGCTAGTTGTTTTTTTAACTGCTCATTCATCAGCGATTTTTCTTCTTTCAACTTGGCTGCCAAGCGCTCTTTAAAGAGTTCATTCTCTTTCTTTTTAGCTTCTTCAAACTGCTTCTTTTGTTCAGCTAAAATAGCCGCTTCTTTTGCCTGTTTCTTTGCAGCTTCTTGTAGTTGAGCATCATACTTCTGTTTTAGATCCCCTTCTAACTGACGGTAAAGTATTTCATTTACGTCAATTGATGTTTTACAATTCGGACACGAAATTTTTGAAGACTGATCCATAAGAATAATCGTTTTAAAGAATTATTAGTTGTTTTACTGTTATTGAAAGAGTGTATTTAGCACACCTGCCAACCTTACACCGGACTTAAGTAATTGTTCTTGCATTAAATCCCAATGTTCGTAAGCATATTCGTAACCAATTTTATCCAATCCTTTATCAGGATAGATGGTTTCTCGAATTTGCGCAGCCTCATCAGCCCAGTCTTCAGTTGTACTAGACTGCCATTTTGCAATTTGTGCCGGTGTCGTAAAATCAATTACTTCTACCAATTCAGAATAGCTGTATTCTTTATGTTCAATTAACTGACTATCCCAAATGCGATGCAAATTACTGTTGGAGTAAAACCATTTGATGTTATAATCATTACCTCCTCGATCTTTTCCATTTCCTACATGCAGCGGCTGATGTATGTCGCCCACTAAGTGCACTAAAAACCTAAGTGCTACTCTTTTTTCTTCCATGGTTGATTCGGCATTTGTTATGATCGCTTTCATGTCCTCAATCGCCTTTACAACTTCTCCTTTGTCGCTTTTTTCGCAAGTAGCATAGGTTTCCCCATTTGGAATGGTGGTATAATGCCATGCATGGGTGTGATCATAAGCATCGTCACTCTTTACTTCGTCCATAAAAGTGGATGCTACTGCCAAGCTTTCATTTCCCAATATTTCTTGGATTGCTTTTTTGGTCTCAGGTGATAAGTAGTTTTCTGCTACTTTACCTACTACTCTATGCCCAATTTGGCCCCAAGCCATTGCGGACACAGAGGCAAAAATACTGATGGTGGCGAGTATTAATTTATAATTCATCTTGGTATGTGGTTGGTTAAAACAACTGTAAAATTAATGCTCTTTTGAGGGTGTTCGTTTTCAAAGTTCATTAGTTTTTCAACAAACATTTATCAAACTAACAAAAATATAAAGTAAACA
>CBFHLF010000110.1:0-7433 GCA_965656555.1 uncultured Acidiluteibacter sp.
CAAGGCATCTACTGCTTCTACTTCACTCTTATAATTTATCTCTGACATATTTGTGCTTTATTTATCGGATACTTCCTCCGTCCATTGATTTGAATATTCGCAGTCGGAATATTTATCGTCGATTTTCACATAGGCATTTTCCAACTTATCCTCAATCCAGTGCTGAACTTCTTGTTGTTCTTTTTGCTGCAGTGCCACATTCTTAATTTTCTGATAATCCTGATCAAGATTTGCACGGTGAGGTTCTGTTCGTTTCATCAATTTCACGATTCGATATCCTTCTCTATTACGTTGATCAGAAGTAGAGAATGCAGCAGAAATTTCACCAACCTCTAGTTTATCAATCATAAAAAACAACGATGGATCTAATTGATCTACCTGATAGGTGGCTGTTCCTGAATAAGGGTTTACTATTAGACCACCATTATTCTTCGACTCCTCATCTTCTGAATACTTCAAAGCCATCTGCTCAAACGTTACCGTATCTTCTTCGATAACTTTAGCGATGCTATCTAAACGCACTTTAGCTTCTTCTAGTCCAACATAATCAATAGAAGGCTTGATGAGGATATGACGAACATTTACCTTTTCTCCTTTTCGATCAATTAGCTCCACAATATGATACCCATAGCGTGTAGAAAACACTTCTGATATCTGTCCCGGCTTCAAGCGAAATGCGGCTTGAGCAAATTCCGGCTCTACCTCCGCACGACCAATGTAACCAATCTCTCCGCTCTTTTTGGCAGAACCTTTATCATCAGAATACAATACGGCTAGTGTAGAAAAACTCTCCCCATTTCGAATTCGCTCCTTAAAATCGCGCAATTTAGCTTTAGCAGCTTCTTTGCTTTCTTCGCTAATTGGTGCATACATCACTATTTGTGCCACCTCTACCTCCGAATTAATCAAAGGCAAACTATCTGTTGGAAAAGAATTAAAAAACTCCTTTACCTCAGCAGGTGTAATGGATACGTCCGAGGTAATCTTATCTTGCATGGTCTGTACAAGTAATTGCTCCTCTAACGACACTCGCAATTCTGATTTAATCTGCTCGATTGATTTTTTATAATAAGCTTCTAGCGCCTTCTCACTACCAACCTGACCGATAAAGTAACGCATTCTTCGCTCCATCTCAGACTCTACTTGCCCTTCAGTCACTACAACACTATCAATTTTTGCTTGATTGAGTAATAATTTTTGAAACAACAAATCTTCCATTATGATACATCGTAAATCATCGGTCACTTTTTGACCCTGAGAGAGGTATTGAAGGTATTGGGTCTCTAACGCACTTTTAGTTACGATTTCATCACCCACCACAGCAATAACTTCATCGATCACTTTTCTGTTTTCAGGCTGCGCCGAAAGCTGCATCTGTAAAAACAAAAGTAGTATTGAGGCAAGTGTTCCTGTAATTTTAATCATAATCTAGGGCGTATAAATTTCAAATTGCTTTTTGCGAACAGCTTCTTCATAAATGTTCTGTTTCATTTTCGCAATCAACACTAACTTTCTTTTATTTAGCAATATGGCCTTAATCTCTTCGCGGGCGAATGCAATTGGAGAAATATCTGATTTCACTTTACGGTCTACAATTCGAACAAAATAAGAACCCGTTGAGTCCGACCATTCTTTTACTTGGTTACCTCGAATATACTCTAATTCATTCTCCACTGTTAAGTTAGCCATTTTCTTCAGCTCATTGAAGGGCAGCCATTCTGCAGTATCGATAAAATAATTCTCTGCGAACTGAACGCAATACTCTTCTAGTAAAGCATAGTCATCCTCTTTTTGAAGTTGCAGCGCAGACCTGAGCTTCCCAACTTTTGGTGCCTCGGTCGATATCTTCACAAACACTCCCTTTACGATATTGCTTTTCAGTTCAAAATTACTGGAGTTCTCTTCATAATATGCTTGGATTTCGGTTTCTCCGATATTCGTATCCAAATTTTGCTCTACTAACCGTTTCTCATAGTTGAAAATAATCAACGAGTTTCGGTAGTTCTCTAATTGTTTTTCAAAATCTTTTTGATCCAACGTCAGGTTTAGCTCAGCCTTTTGTAAAAGTAGATTATCCTTCACCCACTTATCGATGTATGCATTTGCTACATCAGCACTGTCCTCCAAAGACATCTCAGTGTTAAATAAATCAGCAATATCGCGCTCATAAAGCGACTTATCATTAACAGTCGCCACTAACTTACCATCTTCTTTATTGGTAAAGAATGAGCAAGAGGAGAGCAGGAAAACAGCAACAGTGCTAATAAAAACGTTACGCATAAATTACTTATCTAATTGCTTCAATACTTCCGTATTAACTTCTACTGGATACTGTTGCTTTAATGACGCTACCCATTCTTTTTCCAAGTAATCTTGATAATCAGAAGTCACTTGACCTCTAATTTCCTTTATCGTTTTAGCTCCAGGAGGCAATACATTGGTCACCTCTACTACACCATATTTACCTTCTAGCGCCAAAGGTTTATTGACACCTACCACCCATGAAACTTTATCAGTAAATGGGTTTGCACCGCCAACAAATTTTCCTGATTCTATCTGTAAGTTTAGTTGAGAGGATGAATTGATTTCTGTTTGAATGTCTAGTGGAGTCAATTCCTTTTTTTGTCTTTTTCGAACCATTTTATAGGTCTTCTTCGCTACTTTTTCATTATTCGCTAAATAAATATTAGCCTCTAGGCGCTCTGGCCATTGATAGTTCGCAATATTAGACTCATAGAAATTTTCAAGACCTGCAGTATCAACTATGGCTTTATTCCATACTTTTTGCTCTGTCAATTCAAATAATAAAATACCATCATGGTACTCGGTAACTAATGCTTTAAACTCAGGATATTTATTTTCTAACTGAGTATCTTCGTACGCAAGCATAGTCTCATTTACAAAGTCATTGTAGTTTTTATTAATCAATGTTTTACGATCTATTTTTCGATAATCAGCGGTACGCTTAATTAGAAAATCGATAAAATCTTGACGAGTTACCTTTTGATCGGCAAAAGTTAACATCACAGCATCAGCATTACGAATGCCTGCTCCGTCCCATTTTTTATCTTCAAACTCTTTTCCTAATTTATAGAATGGAAGTAAATTATTGCGCTTCTCTGAAAAATCATATGCCGCCTTCAACCTAGCAACAACAGCATCGGTTGTATACATTTTTTTGGCATCTCTCGACATATTTTTCTCAATCTTACCCTCCATCTCTTCATAAGACTTGGTTGGATAAACTTCTAATCGCTTTACGATATGATACCCAAACTGAGTTTTAAATGGTTTAGAATAATCTCCATCATTTTCTAATTCAAAAGCGAAGTCTTCAAATGGTTGGATCATTTTACCAGTCCCAAACCTTGGCAATTCCCCTCCTGCTTTAGAAGTTTTTTTATCCTCAGAATACAATCGAGCCAATTCTTCAAATTCAGCACCATCTTCTAATTGAGCGTAAATCTCATTAATTTTCTTTTCGGGGTCTTTCAAGGCCACCTCTTTCGATCCTGCATTCTTTGCTGCTTCTATTTCAGCATTCGTATTGTAGCGAACTAAAATATGAGCGACTTTGATTTCTCCTCTTGCTTTTCTTTTATCAGTTACCTTAATGATATGATAGCCATAAGAAGTACGAACAATCGGACTCACTTCGCCAATCTTAGTTTCATAAGCTGCCTTTTCAAATGGATACACCATGTACATCGCTGTAAAATAGCCTAAGTCTCCATCATTGCTTTTCACAGAAGGATCTTCCGAATTCTCTACTGCTAACTTTGAAAAGTCTGCACCTGCTAATGCCTGTTTACGTAAAGCCTTTATCGTGTTGTATGCTTTTAGGGTATCGGAGGGTGAAGCATTCTCTTCAACTCTAATCAAAATGTGTGAGGCCTTCACCTCACTCTGTAATCGCTCATATGTCTCTTTTTTGAGACGCTCCTTTGTTTTCTCGTCTGTTAAATACGGTTGCGCTAATTGGCTTCTATACCCTTTCAATTCTTGGATAAATGCAGGATTAGTATCCAACTGCAAATCCAATGCTTGTTTTACCTTTAATTTAAATTTCACATATAAATCCAGGTACTCTTCAGGGGTACTCTTAGCAATCTGCGTATTGGAATTATTCTTTTCATAAACCGCTTTAAACTCTGACAACCTTACGGTGTCATCACTAAACTTAAGTAGAATCGGATCTGCGTTATCTTGTCCAAAAGCTACATTTAGGCTAGAAATAGTAGCGGCAACTAGCAACGATTTTATAAACTTCATAATGTAAAATATTCGGTTATTTAACTTGATTTAATAGGGATTATTGCGTGTAAACTATCTGCTATAATTTGGTGCTTCTCGAGTGATAGAGACTCCATGCGGATGACTTTCTCGTATCCCAGCATTGGTAATACGGATGAATTGAGACCTTTCTTGTAACTGATCAATAGTAGAAGAACCACAATATCCCATTCCTGCGCGAAGACCACCAACTAGTTGGTAAATTACCTCAGCAATGCTTCCCTTGAATGGCACACGTGCAGAAATACCTTCTGGAACTAGTTTCGCTATATCATCTTCCATATCTTGGAAATAGCGATCTTTCGATCCTTTCTGCATTGCCTCGATACTGCCCATTCCTCTGTAGGCTTTAAATTTTCTACCTTCATAGATAATGGTTTCACCAGGAGATTCTTCAACTCCTGCAAACATAGAACCTGCCATAACCGTGTTTGCTCCTGCAGCTAGCGCTTTGACAACATCTCCGGTAAAACGCAGTCCACCATCAGCAATTACAGGAACTCCTGTCCCTCTTAGCGCATCAGAAACATTTAAAACAGCAGTAAACTGGGGCACTCCAACGCCTGCGATAACTCGAGTGGTACAAATAGAACCGGGGCCTATTCCAACCTTAACTGCATCTGCACCTGCTTCAGCTAATGCAATAGCCGCCTCCTTTGTAGCGATATTTCCGACTACTACCTGTAAATCAGGAAAAGTAGACTTTACTTTTTTCAACGTTTCTACCACGGCCTTTGAATGTCCGTGAGCGGTATCAATTACCACAGCATCAACTCCTACATTCACCAATGCTGTAATTCGTTCAACCACATCACCAGTTACACCTACAGCTGCAGCTACTCTCAATCGACCAAACTCATCTTTGCATGCATTTGGTCGTTCCTTAATTTTTATAATGTCTCTGAATGTAATCAAGCCTACCAGCTCGTTGTTTCCATTTACAACAGGGAGTTTCTCAATTTTATAATCTTTTAGTATTGCTTCTGCTTTTGACAAATCAGTTCCTTCCTCAGCAGTAATGATACCTTCAGAGGTCATTATATCAGCAATTTTTTGATTTTGATCTTTTTCAAATCGAAGATCTCGATTGGTTATTATACCAACTAATACATTATTATCATCAACAATTGGAATACCGCCAATCTTATTTTCTCTCATAATGGTTTTCGCATCCTTTACTTTTGCACTTTGGTGCAACGTAATAGGATCCTTAATCATGCCGCTTTCAGAACGCTTTACCTTTCTTACTTCTCCCGCTTGAGCTTCAATACTCATATTTTTATGCAATACTCCAATTCCGCCTTCTCTCGCGATGGCGATTGCTAAAGCTGATTCTGTAACTGTATCCATAGCTGCAGATACAATTGGTGTATTTAGCGTGATTTTTTTTGTAAAATTAGATGTGATAACTACCTCTCTAGGCATAACCTCTGAGTAAGACGGCACTAACAATACATCATCATATGTTAAACCTTCTGGAATAAACTTTGAACTTTCGGTATTCTTCATAATGGATGAAAATCTAAATAAATACGGGCAAAATTAACAATTTTAAGCCATGTAAATAAATGCAATCTAAACAAAAACGCCCTGCAAACTTTTAAGTTTGCAGGGCGTTAACACTTTTTATAAGTATTCTATCTTATTATGGTAACAGTACCCTTTTTCAGGCGTTCCTCTCCATTAGAATCTATAAATCGAATGGTATAAACATATGTTCCAATTGGTGCGATATCGCCTCCATCAACTTCTCCATTCCAACCTTCGTTGTAATCAGTCGTCTCAAATACTTTTCCACCCCATCGGTTATATATCACCATCTCATATCGAGTAAAGTCGAAGTAAATACCTTCAGGACGGAATATAGAGTTCGATCCCACACCCGGAGAGAATGCATTTGGAATATACATCGTAGGCTCCATAAATGCGCAAACAGCATTTGAAAGACCCTCACCAGGAGTGATGTTTGACAAGGTAGGAACCGTAATTCCATTCTCAACTGCTACGACATAGTAACAGTATTGACCTTCATTCATCTGTCCATTCGGTAAAAGGTAATCAGAGACATCATCTACATACATTAAACTTGGACCCGTTTGTGGTGTAACATAAACAGTGTCATGAGGATCTACACCAAATTGACTTCCGATACCTTTGTAGATCAAATAATAATCTACACCACCATCCCACTCTTCGTACTTATCCCAAAAGAGGGTATTTGTAAGCGCTACATTATCGGTACTGATGGTTAAATAAATTGACTTACCCAAATTAGACGTTATAGATAAGTTTCCACAAGAATCTATTGCACGGATTTGGTAGTAATATGACCGCTCATCTGTTTCTGCTCCAAAGTCCGTAAATGTTACTTTACTATCCACCACTTCAGTTCTATCTACATAGTCAACGTTTACCAAACCGGTAGAAAACTGTCCTTTCAAGATTTGATATCCTTGCGTAAGCGTATTCGTATCAACATAGCACTGCAAGTCTACTTGGAATGGAGACATTACAGTTACAGAATGCATATACTGAAATTCAGGTGCATCAGGATAGGAAATTGTTATTTCAGCAAGATTAGATAAAGAGAAGAACGGACCAGAACCTCCGTTATCAACTGCTTTAACGTAATAGTACCAAGTTCCTGTTACTAAACCTCGGTGCATAAACGTCGTATCTGAAGTAAATCCTACAGATATAAAGTCATTAAACACTTTCGTTTGTGATGCAAACACCTCATACAGTACATCATTTCCAGAGTGGAAGTATGTATAGGCATCCCATGTAATCACATTAGCAGAATCACACACAGAAAACTTCACATCAACATCAATTGTAGAAACTGTATCTATTGGGAGCTCAGATTGAGAGCCGCAAGAATCATGGGCTGTAAGTCGATAGGATTCTGTTTCGTCTAATAGGTTTATTGCAGGATCAGTATCTAAGAATGACAAACCATTTCGGACTTCGTTTGGTATAAATGTTCCAGGAAGGTTTTTATTCACTCGACCAATTTCATAATAAACGACATCTGGAGCTGTATTAGCAGACCAAACAATCTCTACACCCAAATCATTAATATCGGTATAATCAACCGTTACATAATCGATCAGTTGTTGATCAGGACCGGTAGTATCTGT
>CBFHLF010000111.1:0-7403 GCA_965656555.1 uncultured Acidiluteibacter sp.
TGGTGAACCACCTTGGGAGATTACTCTCCCAAGGTTATGTTCAATCCTAATCCTCTTAATTCGTGTAGCAATACATTGAAAGATTCAGGTATACCTGGCGTTGGCATATTCTCACCTTTCACAATTGCTTCGTAAGCTTTTGCTCTTCCCATTACGTCATCCGACTTAATGGTCAAAATTTCCTGCAGAATATTCGCAGCACCAAATGCCTCAAGTGCCCAAACTTCCATCTCACCAAAACGCTGACCTCCAAACTGAGCTTTACCACCCAATGGTTGTTGTGTAATAAGTGAGTATGGTCCGATAGACCTTGCGTGCATCTTGTCATCAACCATGTGACCCAATTTCAGCATGTAGATAATACCTACTGTTGCCGGCTGGTGAAAACGCTCACCTGTACCACCATCATATAAATATGTTCTACCATTTCTTGGGATTTCAGCTTGATCAGTGTAGTCATTGATCTGGTCTAAAGTAGCACCATCAAAAATTGGAGTTGAAAACTTCATTCCTAACTTTTCACCGGCCCATCCTAGAACAGTTTCATAAATCTGACCTAAGTTCATACGAGAAGGTACACCCAATGGATTCAATACGATATCCACAGGAGTTCCATCTTCCAAGAACGGCATGTCTTCTGCACGTACTATTTTGGCAACAATACCTTTGTTACCGTGACGTCCTGCCATTTTATCCCCTACTTTCAACTTACGTTTCTTAGCAAGATATACTTTAGCAAGCTTCACGATACCTGTTGGTAGCTCATCTCCGATTGTGATAGCATATTTCTTACGCTTGTACAATCCTTGAATCTCTGTTGCTTTTAAGTTATGGTTATGTAATAATCGCTTAATAAGCACATTTAACTCATCTTGCGTAGTCCAGTTGTTTGGATCGATATGACTAAAATCGTCAATACCTGCAAGAATTTTTTGAGTAAACTTCGTACCCTTCGCGATTTTCTCTTCTTTATAGAAATCGAAAACTCCTTGAGATGTCTTTCCATTTACAATCGCATATAGCTTCTCGATCAAACGATCTTTCAAGGCCATAAGCTCTTTTTCCATTTCAATATCTAACTTCTCAAGAACAACTTTTTCTTCAGCTCTAGCTTTTCGATCTTTAATTGCTCTTTCAAACAATTTCTTATCGATAACTACACCTTTTACAGATGGAGACACTTTCAATGAAGCATCTTTCACATCACCGGCTTTATCACCAAAAATGGCTCTCAATAACTTCTCTTCAGGAGTTGGATCAGTTTCACCTTTAGGTGTAATCTTACCAATTAAAATATCACCTTCAGTTACTTCAGCTCCGACACGAATAAGACCATTTTCATCCAAGTCTTTTGTAGCTTCCTCACTTACGTTTGGAATATCTGCAGTTAACTCTTCTAAACCACGTTTTGTATCACGTACTTCTAAGACAAACTCTTCGATGTGAACTGACGTAAATACGTCTTCACGAACAACTTTCTCAGAAATTACAATCGCATCCTCAAAGTTATACCCTTTCCAAGGCATGAAGGCAACCTTTAGGTTTCTCCCTAAAGCTAATTCACCACCTTCAGTCGCGTACCCTTCACAAAGTACCTGACCACGTTTTACTTTTTCACCTTTTCTTACAATCGGGCGCAAGCTAATAGTTGTGCTCTGGTTTGTTTTCTGATACTTGATTAGGTTATATGTCTTAATATCTTCGTTAAAGCTTACTAACTTATCCTCATCAGTTCTATCATACTTAATAGAAATAGTACGAGCATCAACATACTCAACCGTACCATCACCTTCAGCATTAATCAAAACTCTAGAGTCAATAGCAATACGCTCCTCCAAGCCTGTACCTACGATAGGAGCTTGTGGCTGCATCAACGGCACTGCCTGACGCTGCATGTTAGACCCCATCAATGCTCTGTTTGCATCATCATGCTCCAAGAATGGAATAAGCGATGCAGCTATAGATGCAATCTGATTTGGAGAAACGTCCATTAGTGACAACTCACTTGGCTCTACAACTGGGAAATCACCTTCTAAACGAGACTTGACACGCTCAGTAAGGAATGTTCCTTTTTCGTCGATTTGTGCATTAGCTTGAGCAATTGTCTGCTCATCCTCTTCTTCAGCACTTAAATAAATCACATTATCAGGATTCAAATCTACCTTGCTGTCAGCAACCTTTCGGTAAGGAGTTTCAATAAACCCTAATCTATTAACTTTAGCATACACACACAAAGAAGAAATCAAACCAATGTTTGGACCTTCAGGTGTTTCAATAGGACAAAGTCTACCATAATGAGTATAGTGAACATCACGTACCTCAAACCCTGCTCTTTCTCTAGAAAGACCACCTGGTCCTAATGCAGACATTCTTCTTTTATGTGTAATCTCTGCCAATGGGTTTGTTTGATCCATAAACTGAGAAAGCTGATTCGTTCCAAAAAACGAATTAATAACAGAAGAAAGCGTCTTCGCATTAATCAAATCGGCAGGCGTAAATACTTCGTTATCTCTAACGTTCATTCGCTCACGGATAGTTCTAGCCATTCTAGCTAAACCTACACCAAATTGACTGTAAAGTTGTTCACCTACAGTTCTAACACGTCTGTTGCTCAAGTGATCGATATCATCTACATCAGCTTTTGAATTGATCAATTCGATCAAATACTTAATGATGGAAATAATATCTTCTTTTGATAATATTTTTACTTCTGCATCAATGTCAAGATTCAACTTTTTGTTGATTCGGTAACGTCCAACTTCTCCTAAATCATAACGATTCTCAGAAAAGAATAACTTATCAATAACACCACGTGCTGTTTCCTCATCTGGCGGCTCAGAGTTTCTAAGTTGTCTGTAAATATGCTCTACAGCTTCCTTCTCAGAGTTAGATGGATCTTTTTGTAGTGTGTTATAAATAATTGCAAAATCAGCAGAATTTACATTCTCCTTATGTAAGATGATGGTTTTAGAACCTGAGTCAACGATAGCATCGATGTGCTCTTTGTCGAGAATAGTTTCACGATCAATGATTACTTCATTTCTCTCAATAGAAACCACCTCTCCGGTATCCTCATCTACAAAATCCTCTACCCATGTTTTAAGAACACGAGCAGCTAATTTTCTACCCAATACTTTCTTAACACCTGCCTTGCTCACTTTTATTTCGTCAGCGAGGTTAAAAATATCAAGAATATCTTTATCAAACTCGTAACCAATTGCACGTAACAATGTGGTTACTGGTAATTTTTTCTTTCTATCAATGTATGCATACATGACATTATTAATGTCAGTTGCGAACTCAATCCAAGAACCTTTAAACGGAATAACACGCGCAGAGTACAATTTAGTACCATTCGCATGACGACTTTGTCCAAAGAAAACACCTGGTGAACGGTGCAATTGAGATACAATTACACGCTCAGCACCATTGATACAAAAAGTACCTTTTGGAGTCATGTAAGGAATTGTACCTAGATAAACGTCTTGAACGATTGTTTCGAAATCCTCATGTTCAGGATCAGTACAGTATAGCTTCAACTTAGCTTTAAGTGGAACGCTATAAGTTAGACCACGCTCAATACACTCCTCAATGGTGTAGCGGGGTGGATCTACGAAATAATCTAAAAATTCTAATACAAACTGATTACGAGCATCAGTAATTGGGAAATTTTCACTAAAAACTTTAAATAACCCTTCTTCTTCTCTATTCTCAGGATTGGTTTCCAATTGAAAGAAGTCTTTGAATGACTTTAATTGGATATCCAAGAAATCAGGATATTCTAATTTATTTTTGATGGAAGCAAAACTAATTCTCCCTTGCTTCTTATTAGAGACTGCTGGATTCATCATTTTGGAAAAATGATTAGTTAATAATAGATATAAACGACAAAAGGGTTTAGACCCAACTATATAGCTGGGTCTAAACCTTAAATATTATATTGTTGAGCAATATTACTTAAGCTCAACTTCTGCTCCTGCCTCTTCTAATGAAGTTTTCAATGATTCAGCTTCGTCTTTAGAAACACCTTCTTTTACAGCTTTTGGTGCACCATCAACTAATTCTTTTGCTTCTTTAAGACCTAAACCAGTTAATTCCTTAACCAATTTAACTACTGCTAATTTAGATCCACCTGCAGCTTTCAAGATTACATCAAATTCTGATTGCTCTTCTGCTGCATCACCAGCGTCTCCGCCTGCTGGACCTGCTACTGCAACTGCTGCTGCAGCTGGCTCAATTCCGTACTCATCTTTAAGAATACCTGCTAACTCATTTACGTCTTTTACTGTTAAGTTTACCAACTCTTCAGCAAGTGCTTTTAAATCCGCCATTTTACTACTTTTTATTATTTAAATTTTTATTATTTGGATTGAGTGCGTACAATTTTATTCTGCTTTCTCACTTAATGTCTTCACTAAGCCTGCAACTGTAGTTCCACCTGACTGAAGTGCAGAAAGAACATTTTTGGCAGGAGATTGAAGCAATGCAATAACATCTGCAATAACCTCTTCCTTAGATTTGATTTGTGTAAGCGTCTCTAATTGATTGTCTCCAATATAAATTGCAGAATCAATAAAAGCACCTTTTAAAGCAGGCTTTTCAGCTTTCTTTCTGAAATCCTTAATCAATTTTGCAGGTACGTTTCCGGTCTCTGCAAACATGATAGAAGTATTTCCTTTTAATACAGCATATAATTCTTCGTACTCTCCATCAGCTTGCTCCAATGCCTTTTTTAATAAGGTATTTTTTACAACATGAAGAGATACTTGTTTGTTAAAACACAATCTTCTAAGTTTTGAAGAACTTTGAGCATCAAGCTCAGCAATATCTGCTAAGTAAAAAACACTCGACTGGTTCAGCTTGTCTGAAAGCTCATTAACTATGCTAACTTTTTCTTCTCTAGTCATCGCCTTTCGGTTGAATTAATTTTTATATTCTTATAAATCTTTTGGGTCCAATTGAATTCCAGGACTCATGGTGCTAGACATTGCAATACCCTTAAGATAAACACCCTTTGCAGCAGCCGGCTTCAATTTATTCACCGTCTGGATAAATTCTCTTGCATTCTCAGCCAATTGCTTCGCATCAAAAGAAGCTCGTCCGATTGTAGAGTGTATGATACCATACTTGTCCACTTTAAAATCAAGCTTTCCTGCTTTAACTTCAGTAACTGCTTTAGATACATCCATTGTTACAGTACCTGACTTTGGGTTAGGCATTAAACCTCTCGGTCCTAAAACACGACCTAATGCACCTACTTTACCCATTACACTAGGCATCGTAATAATAACATCGATGTCGGTCCATCCACCTTTAATTTTCTCAATATATTCGTCCAAACCCACATAGTCTGCACCTGCAGCTTTCGCTTCTTCTTCTTTATCAGGAGAAACTAAAGCTAAAACTTTCACAGATTTACCTATACCATGAGGTAAAGAAACAGTCCCTCTAACCATTTGGTTAGCTTTTCTTGGATCTACACCCAAACGGATGTTTAAATCAACTGATGCATCGAATTTAGTAAAAGTAATTTCTTTCACTAAAGAAGCTGCTTCAGATAAAGAATAAACCTTATTCTTATCAAGTTTAGCGTCTACTGCTTTTCTATTTTTTGTTAATGTTGCCATCTTCTTTGAATCTTTTCTATTCTATACTTTATTAGAAAGGTCTTGTTCCCTTTACGGTCAATCCCATACTTCTAGCGGTACCCGCTACCATTGACATAGCAGATTCGATTTTGAAAGCATTTAAATCTTCCATTTTATCTTCTGCGATGGCACGTACTTGATCCCAAGTAACAGATGCAACCTTTTTTCTGTTTGGCTCCGCAGAACCAGATTTAACTTTTGCAGCCTCTAGTAATTGTACTGGAGCTGGAGCAGTTTTAATAACGAAATCAAAAGATTTATCTGCATATACAGTAATCACAGCAGGAACGACACGACCAGCTTTATCTTGAGTTCTAGCATTAAATTGCTTACAAAACTCCATAATGTTAACCCCTTTTGCCCCTAATGCAGGACCAACGGGTGGAGATGGATTTGCTGCCCCTCCTTTGATTTGTAGCTTAATTAAACCACTTACTTCTTTCGCCATCTTAGTTTTCTTTATTGTGTACTATTAAGATTCTTTTTCAACTTGAAGGAAACTTAACTCTAATGGCTGTTTTCTACCGAAAATCTTTACCATTACTTTTAGTTTTTTCTTCTCTTCATTAATTTCTTCAATGGTTCCATTAAAACCATTAAATGGACCATCAATTACTTTAATTGACTCACCAACGATGAATGGAATATTTAATTCCTCCTCACTTTCAGCTAACTCATCTACTTTACCTAGAATTCTATTAACCTCAGCCATTCTCAACGGAACAGCATCTCCACCTTTCTCAGCACCTAAAAAGCCAATTACATTGTTGACGTTTTTGATAACGTGAGGAACTTCTCCAACTAAATCCGCTTCTATTAAAATGTATCCCGGAAAAAAACTTCTCTCCTTACTGATTTTTTTTCCCTTTCGAATTTGGTAAATTTTTTCAGTTGGAATTAACACTTGCGTTACATAGTCAGAAAGTCCAAGTCTAGAAATCTCATCTTCGATATGAAGTTTAACTTTCTTTTCTTTTCCACTTACCGCTCTAACAACGTACCATTTTTTAGTACTCTCACTCATCTTCTAACCCTCCAAAAATTTAAAACATTTGATAAATGAATTCCATTATACTACTAAAAGAGGAATCCATAACAAAAATCAAAAGAGAAATAATCACTGCAGCAATCATAACTACTAAAGCACTGCTTTGAAGCTCACTCCAAGTTGGCCATGAAACCTTATTGAAAAGCTCATCTGTTGACTCTTCGATGTATGTTCTAATTTTTGACATGTCTTATTCTTTTTGCACGGGTGGTAGGACTCGAACCCACAGCCAATGGTTTTGGAGACCACTACTCTACCAATTGAGCTACACCCGTAAACCTTATATTTATAAAGTCAAGAAAGGTATCACGCTATGCGGGACACCTTTCTCGATATATATCTATTTAGTAATTAAACTAAAATTTCAGTAACCTGACCTGCACCTACAGTTCTACCACCTTCTCTAATTGCAAATCTTAAACCTTTGTTCAAGGCGATTGGAGCAATTAATTTAACAGTAATAGTTACGTTATCACCAGGCATTACCATTTCTCTTCCTTCTTCTAAGAAAATCTCTCCGGTAACATCAGTTGTTCTTACGTAAAACTGAGGACGATATTTATTATGGAATGGAGTATGACGTCCACCTTCTTCTTTCTTCAAGATATACACCTCTGCAGTAAACTCTGTGTGAGGAGTGATAGTACCTGGACGAGCAATAACCATACCTCTCTTAATGTCAGACTTCTCAATACCTCTCAGCAATA
>CBFHLF010000112.1:0-7207 GCA_965656555.1 uncultured Acidiluteibacter sp.
ACGTTATCTTGTCCTTCTCTATTTTTAGAGCCTGCATTAGAACCCAAGTAGGTGTTTCTATTTGCGTTGTTAGTGCTATTAGTTCTGTTATTATCACCTCCAGCTTTAAATCCTACAAATGTGTTATTGTCTGCGTGTTCTGTTGCGCAGCCGGCCCCTTGACCAATAAAAGTATTTCTAGTACCCAAACCATTATCTGTACCTGCAGAGTCACCAATAAAGGTATTCCAATAGCCTGTTCTATTGTCATAACCAGCTTCTTGTCCAAAAATCGCATGTTGATAGCCTGTTGTATTTGTTCGCCCTGCGGTTCTGCCCACAAATGTATTTTCGTCACCATCTGTATTGTTATATCCTGCGTCCTCTCCTATAAATACATTTCTTCTTCCATCTGTATTTTCAGTGCCTGCTTCTTCTCCTATAAATACATTGTCAGAACCTGATGTATTCATTTCTCCAGCTTCTGTCCCAATGAACACATTATCCGTAGCGGTACTGTTTCTTCCGGCTTCCGCTCCAATAAATACATTATCTGTTCCAGTTATATTAAAATAACCAGCATCACGACCAATGAAAGTATTGTCAGAACTTGTCCGTGAAAAGAATCCTGAACGGAAACCCATGAATGTATTGTTAGATCCTGAAGATAAGGTTGTACCTGAAGAATCACCAATCAAGGTGTTATAATCTCCAGTTGTAATACTTGCTCCTGCTCCAGTTCCTAATGTTTCGTTGCTGGTCTGTGCAGTTAGAGATAAAGCAATTAAACAGCTAAGTACTGTAAGGTAGTTTTTAATCATGGCTAACTGAATTAATAAATAAAAGTTAAATTTAGTTTACTAAGATGGAAAAAGCAAGTCAAAATCAATTAGTTAAAGTAAGGGTAAACTTGTATTTATCCTCTCTTATACTCTAACCTATTAAAATACAGTTAGTTGTTTTTTTCGTTGTTCAGATAGAATAGAAAGTATTCTTCATTTTTTTTTAATCTCATTGCTTTATATCTAGTATTTTTGACTCAATGAACCGATTTAACTTGATTGTATGCTAGAATTCAAATCTCCTATTCACTCTAAGCTTCCCAAAGTAGGGATAACGATTTTTACCAAGATGTCTCAATTAGCAAGTGAACATAGCGCAGTTAATTTATCTCAGGGGTTTCCTGATTTTGGTTGTGACTTAAGGTTAATAGAACGCGTTCATTACTATATGAAGTCTGGAAAAAATCAATATGCTCCTATGGCTGGTGCATATTCACTTAGAGAAAAAATAGCCGAAAAAACTGCAAATTTATACGGTACAAATTACGACGTTGACTCAGAAATAACGATTACTTCTGGTGCGACACAAGCTATCTTTACGGCCATTGCATCAGTGGTCAACGAAGACGATGAAGTTATCATTTTTACACCCGCCTACGATTGTTATGAGCCAGCAATCGAATTGAATGGAGGTAAACCTGTTTTTATGCAATTATCTGCACCTGATTATAAGATAGACTGGGCCAAGGTAAAGAAAATGATTAATCAGCGTACTAAGATGATTATCATAAACACGCCTCACAATCCTACAGGCTCCATTCTGTCTGCTGACGATTTGAAGGAGTTGGAAAAGCTACTTCAAAACACTGATATTATTGTGTTGTCAGACGAGGTATATGAACACATTGTTTTTGATAGTCATGAGCATCAAAGTGTTGCTAGGTATCCTAAGTTGGCAGAACGGAGTTTTATTGTTTCCTCATTTGGCAAAACCTATCATACTACTGGTTGGAAGCTTGGCTATTGTTTAGCGCCAAAAGCGCTCACAGCAGAGTTTAGAAAAGCGCATCAGTACATTGTATTTTCCATCAATACACCGATGCAACTTGCAATGGCGGATTACCTTGAGTACACGGAAGCATATACTCAGTTGGGTGATTTTTACCAGCGAAAGCGGGACTTTTTTGCTTCAGCTATTGAAGGAAGCAGGTTTAAGTTACTCCCAAATTCAGGCACTTATTTTCAGTTGCTGTCATATGAGGGGATTAGCGATGAGAAAGATGTTGACTTTGCCGTCCAATTAACAAAAGAGTATAAAATTGCATCTATACCTGTGAGTGTATTTTACAATAAACCATTCGATCAAAAGGTGTTGAGATTCTGTTTCGCTAAGTCAGAAGAAACGCTTGAAAAAGCAGCTCAAATTATAAATCACATTTAGGATGAAGAACCTAGTAGTAACAATTGCGCAACTTGATTTAGTTTGGGAAAGTCCTCGAGAAAACTTAACCGCTATAGAAAAGGTGCTTTCTACTACCAAAAAGTCTGATATAGTGGTTTTTCCTGAAATGGTCACTACAGGCTTTTCTATGAATTCGGCCCACCTTGCTGAAAGGATGGATGAAGAAACAGTAACCGTATTATCCGAATTTTCTAAACGTTTCAACACTGCAATAGTAGCCAGTTTTATTTGCAAGAGTGACTTCCATTATTACAACCGGCTGTTATTTGTAGAACCTGACGGTACGCTGCATCACTATGATAAACGCCATTTATTCCGAATGGCGAAGGAAGACGATCATTTTTCACCAGGTTCGGAAGAGTTAATCGTAGAGTATAAGGGTTGGAAGATAAAACCTCTTGTTTGTTATGACCTTCGTTTTCCGGTGTGGAGTAGAAATCGTTTTGAAACCGATCGATCTACTTACGTCAATGCTGCTTATGATGTGTTGATTTACATCGCCAATTGGCCAAAAGCTAGGGTCGCAGCTTGGGATAAGCTGTTGTTGGCAAGATCCATTGAAAATCAAGCCTATGTCATAGGAGTAAATCGAGTAGGGGAGGACGGAAATGGTATTCTATATTCTGGGAATTCAACGGTAATTGACCCCAAAGGAGAGCCTATAATCTACCCATTTGCAGATCAAGTTTCTGCTAAAACTTGTACTCTAGATTATACTGAATTAAAGAAGTTTAGGAAAAAATTTCCTGTAGGTATGGATGCAGATTATTTTTATTTCAGCAGTTGAGTATTATTTGAACATACTGTTTGCAAAGTTCACCGCATCTTGTGCTACTTTAAGGCCTATTTTTCTACCTTCTATATCATCAATTGGTGGGTGTATTCCTCCCCAAATTCTGGATAAACATGTTTCGTCTGCTGCTTCCCTGTAGGTGGCCCATTGGAGCGTTATTGGTCTTGATGGACCTTTCTCAAACTCTAAGAATGTGGTGTCGACCTTTTCTTCTTTTAATCCACCCGGGAAAAACGGAGAGCCTGAAATGCGCTCAAGTACACCTGCTGCTGCTATTGAGAAGGTAGAGTGTCCTGAAACATAACCGGGGAAGGGCGGTGTAGCAAAAGAGTACCGTTGGTAGGGCCACCAATTTTCCACTAGGATCCAACCAACTCCTGCACACTCGGATGTTATATTATTAATATAGTCAGGTCCTTTCCAAGATTTTACTTTGACTTTATAAAGGTGTTCATTTTGGTTTCCAACCAAGGGGTCATTTTCAAAAACTAATTCTATTGTTCCTTTGATTAATGGGATTCCTAATGGATGATAATTAGGTAAAGTAGAGTCAGACGATTGGCCGTTGTTTGATAACCAGCGGATAGCTGAGATAGGGCGGATAAAATCATAATAGGTTTTAATGCTCCAAGCTGAAATAGCAGCGTCATGTAACGCTCCTGAAAGAACTAGTTGTGACTTTACTGACCACTCTAGAGCAGATAATTCATTCCCTTTACCCATCCACTTCTTTGCAAAGGAAGGATCATTACTTATCTCTAATAGCATTTTCATCCAGTGCCCTGGAGGAGAATAAGTATTAACAGCATCAACCCAATACTCCGCTATTACTCTAGAATAGTCACCTCTATTAACTATGTTAGGCAAGTATGATTTGCCTGTAAATGGATTTTTTTTAAGAGGTGTGCTTTTAGTTCCTCCATTTTCAAAGTCAAAAAATTGCTGATACTCATGAAAACTATTGGGAAGTATATGGTGGGTTGGACCAATAGCACCCGGCGAAATATCAATCATCACACTATCTTCAGGTGAATTATGACTGCTCCATGAAAGTACTAATGAAAAATTCCATAGGTACTCTTCTAGATCCTTAAAACCATCTTCTTTTGTCAAAAAAGGAGCAGGTCTTGGGTTATTGTAAACTTGAAATGTTTCCTGGTTTCGACTAAGATACGTTAAGTTTTTGGAGGTCATTGCGAAGGGAACTAATTCTCCCCAATGCGGGGTAGTAAATACATCCTCAGATTGAATAAGAAGGTAATTCCAATCCAATAATGTGGAGTCCCAACCTTTTTCTCTAATATATTCAACTAGTGAAAGTGGTTGCCAACGATTAAAGTCTATTAAGTTTGGGTTTCCTGCTAAATTTGGTTTTAAGGGTGGATTTATAGGATTTACTCCAGGCCCTTCATAACCATCAATATCTCCGGCTCCTTCGTTTACACCGAATTCATACAGCTTATGGGCTAAATAGTTTCCTAAAGCAGCAGGAGACCCTTCCTTGTAGTTTTGACTATTGTAGCCGATATTTAGCCCTAAATCTTCCATTTTGAAGATTAGATCGTCCATCGTTCTCGTTTTACTTGAGTACTCAGCAAATCTCAGTTGCAATAGACGATACGCAGCAAAGTGCATGCTTACTAGCATAGAGCTATCACGATTTTTTTCAACAGTATAACCCTCTACAGCAAAATCAATTTCTTTAAGATTTTTACCGGTAAATATTGGTTTTCCTTTTTGAGGGTTATAAATAAGCCAGGTGTCGTATAGCAGTGCTGATAAGTGATACATATTTCTTGCATGCACTGTTGGTCCAAGTCCATCTTTCTTTATCGATTCTAAGTAAGCATCCATCCAAAATTTCGCCGGGTCTGGTTGATCATAAATTGATTGCCCGCTTACTTTAGACACGAAAACGAATAGAAGGGTATATAGAAATAACTTTTTCAAAATATAGGAAGATTTTCTTTGCAAAAAACGAATAGAATTTTTCTAAAAGTATAGAAAATCCATAATTAAGAAAAGTCAAGTAGAATGGTGTTTTCTTGAGGGTGTATTACTTGCCGTTAAAGTCAGACATTACTCGCTGCGTTGCTGTGGTGGTAAATGCTAAGATGAATTTTCCTGCTTGTTCTAAACGCTCAGGTAAATCTAGCTCTTGGTCTTTTGTCCATTCACCAAGAACATATTGCACCTGCTGCCCTCTTCCAAAATCACTTCCTACGCCAAACCTTAGTCTACAATAATTCTGAGTTCCTAATACGGCCGCAATGCTTTTCAATCCATTGTGTCCTCCATCGCTACCTTTGGGTTTTAAGCGAAGCACACCAAAGTCTAAAGCAATGTCGTCGGTGATGATAAGAACCCTATCTAAAGGGATTTTTTCTTCTTGCATCCAATAGTTAACTGCCTTTCCACTTAGATTCATAAAAGTGGATGGTTTTAATAACACAAGGGTTCTGCCTTTATGCTTGATTTCTGCTACATCGCCTAAGCGGCTGGTAACAAAAGAAGCCTTGAACGCACTGGCTAGTGCATCCAAGGCTTTGAATCCTATGTTGTGACGAGTATTTTCATACTCAGCACCTATATTTCCTAAACCTACAATGAGGTATTTCATTGTAAGAAAAATTTAGATTTATTCAGCAGCAGCTTCAGTTGATGCTTCAGCACCTTCTTCACCTTCTTCTTCCTCATCGTCAGTTAATACTGCAACTCTAGAAGTCTTAACAGCTACAACTACCGCATTTGGAGTATCTAAAAGCTCTACACCATCAAGTGTGATGTCTTGAACTTTGATAGACTGTCCAATTTTTAACTTGGTAATGTCTACTTCTACTACATCAGGCATATCAGTAGGTAGTGCCTTAAGAACTAATTTTCTTAGTTTATCACTTCTCTTACCACCATTTTTGATACCAATTGAGTTACCTACAACTCTAACAGGAATACCCATTGTCATTGGTTTGTCTTCAAATACTTCGTAGAAATCAATGTGGATAGGCTTATCAGATACCGGGTGGTACTGAACATCTCTAATAACCGCTTTAACTTTCTTACCATCGATGTTCAACTCAATGATGTGAACTTCAGGTGTATTAATTAACTTACCGAAAGCGATTTCATTGACAGCAATGTTGATGTTGTTTTCACCACCATAAAGAATTCCAGGTACTGACCCTTCTTTTCTCATTGAGTTCAATGCGCTTTTCTTTCTTATGCTATCTCTTACAGAAGCTTCTAACGCTACAGATTTCATTTTTCTACTATTTACTAAAAACGTTTATACTACTTTTTAAAAAATAAAGTATCCACTAATAGACTCGTAATTGTGAACTTTATAAATCACTTTTGCGAACAAATCAGCTACTGATAATACTCTTATCTTTTTACTTTCTTGCTTAAGTGGAATGGTATCGGTAACGATTAATTCCGTAAGCTTTGAATTTTCTATTCTATTATATGCTTCTCCTGATAGAATGGCGTGCGAACAAAAAGCTCTAACACTAGACGCACCTTTTTCCATCATGATATCTGCTGCTTTTGTTAATGTACCTGCCGTGTCGATCATATCGTCTACTAGCAATACATCTTTACCCTCAACGTCACCAATTAAGAACATTTGTTCAATTTTGTTGGCTTCTTTTCGCTGCTTATAACAAACTACTACATCCGTTTGTAGGTGTTTTGCATAAGCATATGCACGTTTAGAGCCTCCCATATCAGGCGATGCCATAATAAGGTTGGGCAGATTCAACTCTTTGATAAATGGAATGGAGATAGCTGACGCAAATAAATGATCAACAGGAACCTCAAAAAATCCCTGTATCTGATCTGCATGTAAGTCCATGGTCATTACTCGAGTTACACCTGCTGCAGTAAGCATATTAGCTACTAACTTAGAACCAATTGGCACTCGAGGTGAATCTTTTCTATCTTGACGAGCAAATCCGAAATAAGGAATAACTGCAACAATTCTTCTTGCTGAAGCTCTTTTTGCCGCATCTACCATTAAAAGTAATTCAAATAAATTATCAGTTGGTGGCACTGTACTTTGTATGATAAATACATCAGCACCACGAACAGATTCTTCAAGAGAAGGTTGAAACTCACCATCACTAAAAGTGCTGATGGATGCCTTACCTAAATCAACTCCATAGCTTTGAGCAATTTTCTGCGCTAATTGCTTAG
>CBFHLF010000113.1:0-7182 GCA_965656555.1 uncultured Acidiluteibacter sp.
CCATCCGGGCTGTCCCGCTTTTTTGTAAATTTTCCATTGAGCGACAATGATGATAATTGAGAGTAAAAGGGAAAAAATCATTAATCCTGCTAAAAGCGTTACTCCAATTGCATCTACTAAGGCTTCGTTAGTTTCCATTTATTTTTTTTAGTTAGATATCAAATATAGTAATTGATTTATTAATAGTAAATTAAAAAAGAAAGGAGCTGTTTTCTAAAAAAGTAACTCCTTAATTTTTTCACGATAGCGAGAGTTGAATGTTATTTATTGCTTCATAAACTTCGCAATTCCTCTCCCGTCTTTTGTTATTATTTCTAGGAAGTAGGTGCCTGCTTCTAAATCTGAAATATTAATTGTTTTTTCAAAACCTTTAATGCTTACAAATTTTCCATTGATGTCATAGATTGAAACAATTGTCGAAACGAGATCATTTAATGCTAAATCAATAGAGATGTAATCAGTGGTAGGGTTTGGGAATACTGAAAACGATAACTGATTCGTTTTCGTCAGTTCATTTAAAGAAACATTGCCGCCATTAATAAAACGGTATACTGTTCCATTTGAGGGGGTTCCATTAACTACTCTTAACGTGGAGTCTTTGAATGGTATAGGGTTGTTCGCAGAGCCTTCTAGAAATATGGAGTTAAGTGATGCTGATCCTGTAATAAGATCAACATCAGGCACTAATCCGTGTATTGCACCAATAGAATCGTAAACTAAAAAAGGTTGAGTTACATTGCTCGGACCAAAGTGATATTCAATATCTCCACTCGTCTCATAGATCCACAACTGCATATTGATAAACTGTGTGCTATTCCCATTACCTGAATAAAGCTCTTCATAGAATCCTGCATTTTTATACTCTAATTTAAAAATTCGATTTCCCGTTGTACCTTCTACTTTATGAGAAATTGGTGAAAGCGACACTTGATTCATACTATTTTCGCCTCTATCGATGATATCAGCAGAAGATAAAAAGATAAATGGAGCAGGTTGGCTTTGTAAATTTTCAGAAGTTGTGAACGTTGCGCCAACTCCAAAACCTAAGTAAAGAGAATCGTAATTATTGCCGAATAGTTGATAGGTAAACCCTGTAGCTATAGCCGTATCAGGATCATCCCAAACTTGACCATTATTGATAGTGCTAGCGTTTGTTAAATCGGTATAGGTAGCACTAGTAGTAGCATAACCGTAAGTTTGCGCATTTAAATTCAGTCCCAATATTACAACTGAACAAATAATAAGTAATGTTTTTTTCATGTGATTTGTATTAAGTTTCAGCAAACATATGACATTATTTGATTGGTTGTATTCACTAAAGATAATTTAAGGTTCTGCAAATCAGTTATAAAAAAAGCTAACCTAATTTAGGTTAGCTTTAGATTCACTCTTTTGGTAATTTGCTATTACTTTATGGCATCCTGTCCAATTAGCAATGGGGCATTCCCATCTGTGATAATGATTTTGCTATTGGGCGATTTTGATAATTCATTGAATGCCTCTATGGTTCTAATTTTAATGATTTCATCGGTTAATCCTTCTGAAATAATCTTTTGCGCATCACTTACACCTTTAGCCTCAATTACTTTTCTATCTGCTTCTAATTTTGCTTGTTTTAATATAAATTCCATTCGCATCACTTCTTGCTCTGATTGCAGCTTTTGCTCAATTGCCGCAGATAGACCGGGTGGTAACTGTATACTTTTCATCAATACTGCATCGATTTGTATTCCTTGTGGTTGTAAAGTTGCATTCATTTTGGTCATAATCTCTGCTTCAATTTCGGCCCGCATTCCTGAGTGTAAATCCTTAGCAAAGTGCTGTGAACAAACGTCAGCAGAGGCTGAGCGAAATACATTAGCTATAATTGTTTCATAGCTCAATCCTAAGTTGGTGATAACTTTTGGCACATCATTCGGACTAAGTTTATATAAAATGGATATCTGAGAATTGATGCTTAGTCCTTCTTTGCTAGGTAAATTTAGGGTGAGTTCCAAGTTGCTCGTTCTTACCGAAACACGAATAACTTGGCTGACAAATGGGTTATACCAAATCACCCCTTTATGTTTGACTTCGTCATCTAGTTTACCTAGCTTTTGCTTTATTCCTACATCTCCCGGTCGGATTACTGCACAGCTTGAGAATATCATTCCCAAAACTGCTAAAATGATCAGTTGCTTTTTCATGTTTATAATGTTTTAATTAATTTCAAATAACCTCTAATCATACATTTGAAATAAGTAATATGTTCTTGCACTGAATCTTAGTAATTACTACTTTTTTGTAATAATATATTTAAAATGAGCATTTTGCTTAATTCTTTTTTAAATTTTTCAATTGTTTATTTTGTAATTATTAACATTTTTTCATTTCTATTACTTGATTTATTGACACTTATAAAAATATATCGATATATACATAAGAAAATTAGGTATTAATTTGTTTTTACATAAGAATGTTATGTATATTTGTCCTATGTATTCATCAGAACTAATTAAAGGAACTTTAAAAACCATCGTGTTGAACTTGCTAAAAGAGCAGGGGAGAATGTACGGTTATGAAATTACTGCTCGAGTAAAAGAGCTAACAAATGGTAAAATTCAAATTACGGAAGGGGCGCTGTATCCTACTTTGCACTCATTAGAGAAGTCTGGTGAGCTGGAAACAGAAAAGGAGTATTTGGGAAAGCGGGTGCGAAAGTACTACACACTCACTGAGCAAGGCCAAAAAACTGCTAGTCAAAAAGTAAGTGAATTAACTGAGTTCATGCAAACCATGAAATTTTTGTTAGATCTAGAACCCAAGTTAGGAAATGCGTAACGTCACCGATGAGGAAATTACTTTCATTGATCATGATTTGACAGCACGCGGAATTGTCTTGGAGGAGCTACGAGATAATTTGATTGATCATATCTGCTGTATAATTGAACATGAAAGTGCTACAGAAGAGGACTTTTACAAGTGCTATGAACGAGTATTGCCCCAATTTTTCAAAAAAGAGTTGCAGGAAATACAAACAGAGACAGACAATTTACTTCAATTTAAAAACTTTTATACCATGAAAAAAATTATGAATATTTCAGGAATAAGTACCGTTTTTCTTATTCTTATGGGTGTACTTTTTAAAACTCTACACCTGCCGGGAGCAGCCATTATTTTTATTTTAGGCGGATTTACTTTTGCCTTTTTATTTCTTCCCATTTTAATCATTATTAAGTTTAAAGATGATGAATCTACTACTGATAAAGCTGTTTTTAGTTTTGGATTACTGCTAGCAATGATTATCGCTATTGGTTTCATTTTTAAAGTAATGCATTGGCCATATGCCAATAAGTTAATGTATTCTGGAACAACTATTTTTACAATCCTCTATGTCCCTCTCTACTTTTTTACACGTATTCGGCGGCCTGAGATAAAGTTTAATACAATTGTTAATTCAGTTATTATGTTGGCTTTCGGAGGTATTCTATACTCGCTGTTTGACTTAAGTTACAGCCGAACCTATCAAAGCGACATGCAAGAGATCCACTATTACTTGCATGATAATTCTCTACGACTGTTTGAAATTAATGAAGACTTGTATACCGTCTTGCCATCAAATTCAATTGCTGACGATATTAAGCGTAACACAATGGAAGTGAATAGTAATATTGAAAAAATGGCTGAACTTATTACGAAAAGGAACAATACAAGCGGATTAAATAAGGCAGTTCCTGAGCTAATGGTTTCGCTAGATCAGTATAACACATATATTACATCATTAAGCGATTCTTCACTAGAACCAATAGAAAATAAGGGTTTGATGGTCATTGAACAGATAAATACCGAACTAGCGATGAACGTATTGGCAAGATTACAACAGCAGCTAGCCGTGAATGAGAATGCTTTTTTATCAAAGCAGTTATCTCTGAAGTAATTGGCTAGTATCCAATCTATTTAACTTACAATCATGAGAAAAAGTATTGTTGTATTACTAGCGGTTCTTTGGCCACTTTTAATGGTTTCTCAAGACTCTCTTGTATTAAAGATTGATTCAATCTTTAATACTCTCTCTAAGTTTCAAAAGACTCCTGGTTTTAGTGTCTGTGTTTTGAAGGAGGGGAAACCTATTATTCGTAAAGGTTATGGATTGGCAAATTTGGAATACAATATTCAAAATACAGATACCTCTGTTTTTGATGTTGCATCTATGGCTAAGCAATTTACAGCAGCATGTATATGGGTCTTAGTTAATGAAGGAAAATTAACCTTGGATGATGATATTCGAAAATTTCTTCCTGAATTACCTGATTGGGGCGATACAATAAGGGTGAGGCATATGCTCAATCATACCAGTGGACTTAGAAACTACGCTTCTATACTTGAGCTGTCAGGATATAATTATGAGAATCATTTTTTTAACAATCAGTCTATTCTGGATTTAATGACTAGGCAAAATGGTTTAAACAATAAACCAGGAGAGAAGATGCTTTATGGAAATACACCCTTTAATTTGTTGACAATTATTGTGGAACGAGTTAGTGGAATGAGTTTTAAACGTTTTGCAGACCAAAACCTGTTTAATCCACTTAATATGGAAAATACGACTTACAGAGTGGACAATAATAGTGTCGTGAAAAATAGAGCTGAAGGTTACGTTTTATCAGAGGAGTCAATCTATATAAAGTTTCCAAGAATTGAGTCATGTTACGGTGCAGGAAGCCTTTGGTCTTCAGTTGAAGATTTAGCCAAATGGGCTCGATTACTTATGTCTCCTGACCAAAACTTTAAAAGTTTAGTCGAATTTTTACTAACTGTTGAGCCAACTAATGAAAGTGAAACAACAACATATGCAAGAGGTCTTAACGTGGATGATTATAAAGGTTATAAAACCATTCATCATAGCGGAAGGACTAGAGGTTATCGTTCAAATATGATCACTATTCCTGAATTTGAGCTGGCAGTTATTATTTTGGCAAATTTTGAAACGGTCAATCCTGTAGAAATTACCTATCAAATCGTTGATTTTTTTGTTCCAAATGTTAGGCAGGAGAAATTATTAACAGAAAATTACAGTCATTCGTTATCGGAGTTACTAAATTATGAAGGATCCTATCAAGAGTTAAATAGTTGTTTAAAAATGGAAATCACTTTAAAAAACGATACTTTATTTGCTAAAAGCAGTCTTGGTAGAAGTGCCGTTCCGTTAAAAACTAAAAACGCGAATTCTTTTTGTCGTGTAGATAATGAAAGCGTTGTTTATGTTTTTGACCAATTGAATGATAGTAGTTTATTGGTTTATTTTGGCGGAACTCCTTTTTATTTTAAACGTGTAACTTGGGCCAAGCCCTCAGAAATTAATTTGGTTAATTACTTAGGTGAGTATTATTCAAAAGAGTTAGATGTAACCTACACTGTATACAAAAATGAGGAGGACTTATTTTTATCTTATCCGGGAAATCCTAAGATTAAGCTTATTGCAGGTCAAAAAGATGAGTTTGGGAATGGCTTTAGGACCAATTATTCTTTTTATCGAAATGAAAATGAAGTGATTGTAGGGTTTAAGGTAGCTTCAGAAGGTATCGTTAAAGACATTGATTTTAAACTAAATGTAGAAAATTAATGTCCTGATTTAGTATTTCAAAACCAGATGAATAAAATGGTTTTTGATACTTTTTGAGTGTTTTTGTGTTAAACAATTGAGAGCTTTCAAGGAGTGTGTCCTTGAAGGCTTTCGCTTCTTAGCCATGAATGGTTTCTGATTTACCGTATCGTTGGATGACTTCTGCCTCAAACTCTACTAGTTCTTTCCATCTTCGGTCTACATCAATATCCTTACCGTATTCTCGAGCAAAAGTGATAAATGTAGTGTAATGTCCTGCTTCACTAATCATTAATTCGCGATAAAAGGTAGCCAATTCTTCATCATTAATGGTTTCTGAAAGCAACCGAAATCGCTCGCAACTTCTAGCTTCAATCATAGCAGAAAAAAGTAATCTGTCTACTAAAGCTTGTTGTCTATTTCCTCCTTTATTCATGAATTTGTAAAGCTCATTCACGTAGCTATCTTTTCGCTCTCGGCCTAGTGTATAGCCTCTCTTTTTGATAATTTCATGCACCATTTCAAAATGCTCTAGTTCTTCTTTTGCTAAGGCAAGTAAATCAGTAACCAACTCTTGATGTTCAGAGTTATTGGTAATGATAGTGATCGCATTAGTAGCCGCTTTTTGTTCACACCAAGCATGGTCAGTTAGTATTTCTTCTATATTGGATTCAACAACGTTTACCCATCGAGGGTCTGTTGCTAGTTTTAAATGGAGCATCTTTTCTAATTTTGAGTAAAATTAAGCACATTCTTCCGTTTGATCATAAAAAAACACCCTGCTCAATTACTTGAACAGGATGCTCTTCTCACACTTTAAAACACTAAAACTAAGAGAATTTAATCTTAAATTATGCTTCAGCTTTCAAATGTGCACTGTATAACGATCTAAACTTATTGAGCTTAGGATTAATAACTGCTTGACAATATCCTGCATCACTGTTGTTTTTGTAATAGTTTTGATGCTCGGGCTCTGCAAGATAGAATGCTGATTTTTCTGCCAGTTCAGTTACTATTTTATCTTGATATGCAGATTGTACTTCATTGATCGCTTTTTCGGCTATGGCTAATTCAGCTTCATCAGCATAGAAGATTACACTTCTATACTGTGTTCCTCTGTCGGCTCCTTGTCGGTCCTTAGTGGTAGGATCATGAGTTGTTAAATGAATAATTAGCAAGTTTTGTAGGCTAATCAATTCATCGTCGTAGGTAACTTTAACCACTTCTGCATGACCTGTTCTGCCAGTACAAACTTCCCTATAAGCAGGGTTTTTTATTGAACCTCCTGCGTAACCGCTTTTTACATCAATAACTCCTGTTAGTTCCTGAAATATAGCTTCGGTGCACCAAAAACACCCACCGCCAATAATTACGCTTTTTGTCATTTTTCTACTTTTTTTAAGGATAGGGCGTTCATACAAAATCGTAAACCTGAAGGCGCAGGGCCATCAGGAAAAACATGTCCTAAGTGAGCTTCGCAAACATTGCAAATGGTTTCTACTCGTATCATCCCGTGACTTGTATCTTTTATGTGAGCAATGTGGTTTTCAGCAACCGGCTCAGTAAATGATGGCCACCCTGTGCCGCTATCAAACTTTTCA
>CBFHLF010000114.1:0-7056 GCA_965656555.1 uncultured Acidiluteibacter sp.
TTGCTTGCTAATGTGAAAGATCTGCGACCGAAGTAGAAGTGCAATAGAGGGTTTAACTAATATGATTGTATGCAGTTAGGTGCCTCATTATTTTAAAAAGAATAATTACAAGCCATAAAAAAAGCCTGAGCATCTTGCTCAGGCTTTTTTATAAATGTATTTCTTAAATTCTACATCTTCTCTTTAGCATTGTTCTTCATCTCTTCAAATTGATCTTGAAGTTGCTGAAATTCTTTCTTTGCTTCGTCAGACAGGTTGTCTAAATCATCGGAAACGTTATTTTTCTTTTCAATGTATTGGCGTTCTACTTCTTCCCAGGTAGCTTCTGACTCTGCAGATATTTCGCTTACAAACGCTTTAAACTCATTAAGTGCATCAGACTCTTTTATTTGATCGGAGATGCTTTCTTTCTCTTTAACTTTAGCCTTCAATGCTTCATAACGCTCTTGCAAATTTTGAAACTCTTTTTCCTCCTCTTCAGTAAAGTCTTCTAATTGATCAGAAACGGCATTTTTCTTTTGCATGTATTGGCGCTCTATTTCTTGCCAATTTGCATCTGTTTCTGCTGATAATTCATCTACGTAAGCTTTAAATTCTTCTAGTTTTTCAGATGACATTTTGTTTTTCTCCGCATTGTTGCAGGCAGTAAATGCTCCTGTGATAAGTAAGAAACAACTTGTAATGGTTAAAATTCTGGTTTTCATTATTTTTTTATTTTAGTTCAATTATATCAATGAAAACGACAGACCAACAAATGTTTTTTGTTTAGTTAATTATTAATCATTTAGTTATGAAATTTTAAAAACTGGTTGAAATTAATATTCGTGGCGATAGCTGCACAATATGTAAAGAAATATCGCTTATCAAGCGAGGTAGAGTTCTAAAAGTACAAACACGGCAAAAACAACTGAAGCAATGCCATTTGTAGTAAAGAAGGCGAGGTTTACACGTGATAAATCATCTGCTTTTACAATGAGGTGTTGGTAGGTCAATAGGGCTAAGAAAATACCTGTTCCAATCCAGTAAAATAAACCAAATCCTGCATGAAACCCTGCATAAATGATAAATCCTGCTGTAAGTAAATGTAAAAAGGTTGAGAATCCCAATGCGCCATCTTTACCCAAGAATACAGGAATAGATTTTAAGCCCATTTTTTTATCGAATTCATAATCCTGAAGCGCATAAATAATATCAAACCCAGAAACCCAAAAAAGCACTGCGAATGAAAAGTAGAGTGGAAGCCATGCAAACGAACCAACGACTACCAAGTAGGCTCCAATGGGAGCTAATGCGAGTCCAATCCCTAAAATTAAATGGCACAATGCTGTAAATCGTTTGGTCAAGCTATAGCCCAATACTACTGCTAAAGCTACCGGAGAAAGATAAAAGCAGATTTCATTGATAAAATAAGTTGTAGCGATAAATAAGATAGCGTTGATGATAACAAACCACTTAGCTGATTTAGGCGAAATAGTCCCGTTTGGAATCTCCCGTATGGTTGCTGTCCGTTCGTTAGCCGTATCAATATCCCGGTCGATGTATCGATTAAAAGCCATAGCTGCATTTCGCGCAAACACCATGCACAAAATCATTGGTGCAAACGTAGTCCAATCAAAGGAGTAGATTGAAAAATTTAATGCCAAAAAATATCCAATTAATGCAAATGGCAATGCAAATATGGTATGACTAAATTTAACGAGCGATAGAAAATTCTTTACGGGAGCGGTAGCCATTCAATCTTTTTTTTGGCAAATTTAATGAATCCCGATGTGGAAAAGGGCATCACCTTGATTTACTAACGGCATATTATTATGTCCGATCATAATTCCTGTATGCGAGGCTTTCACCTTGGTTTCAAATTGGCCAAATGGGTCGGTTATTTTACCAATTATTTGATTCTTTTTCACCTCCTTACCAGACTGCACAGTGGCGGTAAACATGCCAGAACTTTTGGCTCGCACCCAAAAACTATTGCTGCAAAAAACATTCTCTTCGTCAGGTGCTGCTTGATTGATCATTCCTAAATGCTTCATCACGCGCTTTGCACCTCTTATCCCGCTTTGAATTACATATTCATCAAACCTCATGGACTCTCCGCCTTCAAATACCACAATGGACTTCCCCATTTTAAATGCCTCTTTTCGTAAACTCTTGTCAATAAGACGAGAAGCCATCGTTATCGGAGCATTAAATACATCTGCGATGCTCCGACTGTAATTATCAGTAGGAGAAAAACGACACTGTGGATGATTATATCGGCTGGCGCCACCAGTATGAAAATCTATCCCAAGATCGATTTCTTTTAATACTTTATGCGTTAGGTTATGCGCTACTCGAGAAGCCAATGAACCTGATATACTCCCCGGAAAGCTTCGATTGATGTCTTTCCCATCTGGCACTTCCCTCGAAAAGTTGAGAAAGCCGTAAATGTTCATGATGGGAATAGCAATCACAGAACCACATTGCAGTTGCTCAAAGGTATGATTTGCCACCATCCGGCGCACAATTTCTACTCCATTTACCTCGTCGCCATGCAAGCCACCACTTAATAGGAGAGTTGGCCCAGGGTTTTTACTGCGGTATACATAAATCGGTAAATCGATTTTAGTGCCGGAGGCTAATCGAGCAATATTTAGAGTGATAACGGCATTTTCACCCTCTTTTACACCTTGTCGGTTAATGGAAATCATTTTACTCATAGGTCGTGGTATTAGGCACCAACTTTATCTTTTAAACTGCTTTTCTTTCCGGCATTTCCTTCGATGTATTCGATGATTTTACCTGCAATATCTTCTTTGGTCGAGTTTTCAATACCTTCTAAACCCGGAGAGGAATTTACTTCTAAAATGAGTGGTCCTCTTTCAGATTGCAACATGTCCACTCCTGCAATGCTCAATCCCATAGCTTTTGCCGCTTTAATGGCCGCGGTCTTTTCAGATCGCTTAAGTTTTATTGCTGTTGAGCTGCCGCCACGGTGCAGGTTCGATCGAAACTCACCTTCTTTTCCTTGACGTTTCATGGCACCTACTACTTCTCCGTTTACTACAAATGCACGAATATCCGCTCCACCAGCTTCTTTAATAAATTCTTGAACTAAGATGTTGGTATTTAATCCCCAGAAAGCCTCAATAACCGACTTAGCCGCTTTTTGCGTTTCTGCCAATACCACACCAAGGCCTTGTGTCCCTTCCAATACTTTTATAATCAGTGGTGCACCGCCCACGCTTTTTATAAGATTAGCAATATCATCAGGGTGGCGTGCAAAAGCCGTCTTCGGGATGTCTAAGCCCTCTCGTGACATAATTTGAATACTTCTCAATTTATCCCTTGATCTGGTCAGTGCAACTGACTTTACAGTAGTAAATACATTGCACATCTCAAATTGACGGATGATTGACGCACCATAAAAAGTAACCGAAGCTCCAATTCTAGGAATAACTGCATCAAAGCCCTCTAGTTTTTCACTTCCATAAAGAATGGAGGGTTCTTGTTTTTGATTGACAATGTAGCATTTGGTATGATCAAGTACGTGTACTTCATGTCCTCGAAGCTCTGCAGCTTCAATTAATCTGCGAGTTGAATACAGTTTTTTGTTTCTTGATAGAATGGCAATTTTCATAATTTGTTTGAGCCTTTAGGTTATTTTAATCTTTGATACATCGATAAGATACCCATTTTGCAAGAGCTTTCGACCCACTAAAACAGGATATTTCATTTTTTGACGGTCAGTAAGGCTCACATCTGTTAAGTAAGTTTTACCGGCCATCGTTATTTTCATTTTAATTACATAGCGGTTTTCCTTTTTACCATTGGAGCTTTTGACTTTTTTCTTTTTAAATGTACTGGTGGTAAGAACCTGCTGCTGATAGTCTGGATGCGTTGGGTCCAACAAATCGAAATGTAATGTCGGTACGCCATTCACTTCCTCTACCCACATTTTATGGCAATGCAGAGCAGTGCTGTATGCGCCAGTATCTATTTTTCCTTCAATACGGTGGAGGTTTAAGCTGGGAAAGTCAATGTATTCGACTCTTCCAATTAAAACTTTCTCTTTTTTAGCCATTCTGGTGTATTTATTCTGATGCTATATTTGCTAGTGCTGGTATTTTTGTCAAATTTGCATAAAATAAGGTAACGATTTCAAATAATAGAATAATATGAGCGACGATAAGAAGATTATTTTTTCAATGGTTAACGTGTCCAAGGTTTTACCTTCAGGAAACACCATTTTAAGTAACATTTATTTGTCTTTTTACTACGGTGCAAAGATTGGAATTATCGGTCTGAATGGATCTGGTAAGTCTACATTAATGCGAATTATAGCAGGAGAAGACAAAGACATCAAAGGGGAAGTAGTATTTTCTGACGGTTATAAAGTTGGAATGCTTTCTCAAGAGCCTTACCTAGATCCTGAAAAAACGGTAAAGCAAGTTGTAGAAGAAGGTGTGCAAGAGATTGTAGATGTGTTGAAAGCTTATGAGGCCTGCAATGAGAAGTTTGGTGATCCGGAAGTGTTGGAAAATCCTGATAAGATGGAAGAGCTAATGAAAGAACAAGCTCAACTGTCTGATAAGATAGATCAATACAACGCGTGGGAATTAGATCAAAAATTACAGCGCGCCATGGATGCTTTACAATGCCCTGATGGAGATACTCCAGTAACAGTATTATCTGGAGGAGAGCGTAGAAGAGTCGCGTTTTTCCGATTACTATTACAAGAGCCAGATGTATTATTACTTGATGAGCCAACAAACCACTTGGATGCAGAATCTGTATTTTGGTTGGAGCGCCACTTACAGCAGTATAAAGGAACTGTAATTGCGGTAACTCACGATAGATATTTCTTAGATAATGTAGCCGGATGGATTCTGGAGCTGGACAAAGGAAAAGGTATTCCATGGGAAGGAAATTATTCTTCTTGGTTAGATCAAAAAACCAAGAAAATGGCGCAGGAAGAGAAATCGGAAAGCAAGCGTAGAAAGAACTTAGAGAAAGAGTTGGAGTGGGTAAGAATGAGCCCAAAAGGTCGACAAAGTAAGTCAAAGGCGCGTTTGAACAACTACGACAAAATGATGAGCGAAGGTGGAATGAAGAAGGAATCCGTATTAGAGATTCCTATTCCAAATGGTCCACGATTGGGTAATGAAGTAATTGAAGCTAAAAAAGTAGCAAAGGCATTTGACGGTAAAATTCTTTTTGACGATTTGAATTTTAGACTACCACCTGCAGGGATTGTGGGTATTATTGGGCCAAACGGCGCAGGTAAAACCACACTTTTCCGACTGATTATGGACGAAGAAAAGCCAGATAATGGAGAATTTGCAGTTGGTCAAACCGTAGAGTTAGGATATGTAGATCAGACACATAAAGATTTAGATCCAGAAAAGACGATATACGAAGTAATTAGTAATGGACAAGAACATATAGAGGTGGGCGGACAAACGCTAAATGCTAGAGCGTATATCTCTCGATTTAACTTCTCAGGTTCTGATCAGAATAAAAAAGTGGGTGTGTTATCAGGTGGAGAGCGTAACCGTTTACACCTGGCCATGACCTTGAAAACAGAAGCGAACGTATTGCTACTGGATGAGCCAACCAACGATATTGATGTAAACACTTTACGAGCTTTAGAGGAAGGTATTGAAAACTTTGCAGGATGTGCCGTTGTAATCTCACACGATAGATGGTTCTTGGACAGAATTTGTACGCATATTCTAGCTTTCGAAGGTAATGGTGATGTGTATTACTTCGAAGGAGGCTATTCTGATTACGAAGAAAACAGAGCAAAACGATTGGGTAAAGAACCAACACGATTTAAGTATAAAAAATTGGTGGATTAAATTCCATTTAATTGTAGAACTGTAAACTCCCTTCACCTGAATTGATGAGGGGAGTTTTTTTGTAAGGTACTTTATGTTCAATTGAAGTCCTCTAAACGGTAAAGGCTATATTTTTTTGTTGGATTAGTTTTATTGATTTGATTTTGAGCGACCTATAATAAGTGTTGTAAATCTAACCTTTGGTCTTAGAAATAGTTATAGGGTTTTTAAATTTTAGTAATTAAGTTTGGACCTGGAATAGGAGAAGAGTTGACCAATTCTATCATTCTGCTAAGTTTTCTTGGCTGTGAGTCGGTTTTAATTTTCTCTTCCTTTCAGTAAAATTTAGTACTAGCGAATTGTTTGTTTTTCACTTTATAGCAAGTATAGTTGTTACAGCAAATGTCCACTACCTAAAAAGCTTAAATAATATAATAAAGTCGTAAATTAATTACAATGAAAATTATTAAATACATAACAATGGTTCCTTTAATTGCAGTGATGCTTACTTCATGTGCAAATGACGAAAAAGAGAATAGTGAGCAAACGGCTATTCAAAGCAGTTCTGAAGAAAAAGTTAAAACGAATGATGCAGAAGATAAGTTGACCAAAGTAACGACCTACGCTATTAAAAGAAAGGCTATAAAAGAAGAAGTAAATATTATAATAGATGAGACATTTAATTCTTCTTTTGTATCAGAAAACCCAAATGCATGGGTAAAAATTAAGCCTTCAGATAAACCAAATCAAATAATCTTTGCAGTCATGCCAAATGGAGGAAGTAATGGGCAACCCATTATAACTAATCCTGCTAATCAGATTTGTTCAGGTGAAGGGCATTTATTTGCATCTTGTGTAAGTGATTGGCTTGAAGCAAACCCTAATAGTTGTTTATTCATAACGCACAGCGATGGTATATACTCTGCAAATGATGAAGGCTGTTAGGATTATTGTAAAGTTAAATTTCACCGTTTCCAGGTGGTTACTAACTTTAAACTTTATTAAACCTCCCTCTAGCTATTCAGTTAGAGGGAGTTTTTTTTGCTCTCAGCGGGTGCTTCTCGCCCAATTGACTTTTTATTAGTATTTATTTTTATAAGTTTCTGTTTATCCAAATGTTAAAAAATAACTTTTTTGTAACCTGTTATATTTGAGTCAAAACCACTATTGGCGTGCCTTTGAGTAATTTTTTATGGCGGAGGGTAAGTTTTTGTTTTAGAGGTAGGTATAGGAATTG
>CBFHLF010000115.1:0-6975 GCA_965656555.1 uncultured Acidiluteibacter sp.
ACAAGATAACGGCTTTAACAGAATCATCCAAGTTAAGATCACTGTTGAACGGATGAATTTCACAATATACATTCAACTCTCTTACTCTACGAGCAATCAATTGCGTGTATTGAGAGCCAAAATCGACGATAATAATTTTTTCTAGCATCGAGCAAAGATAAAATTTAAGTATCGCCTATTACTAATTTTTCGGAAGATTTATTAACGTAGAAATGGTTATAACGCCGAATTGATGGTTCCTGCAAAAACGAATTTTGCGGGCCCAATCAGCCATATATTGGTAAACAAGTTGTTGCTCCGCTCAAAAGCAATCTTCAATTCTCCACCTTGCACCTTTAATAAGGTCTCCGGTCCTTGCGAATTTGTTCGAACCGCGTTGGCGATGGCAACTGCTGTTACGCCTGTACCGCAAGACAACGTCTCATCCTCTACTCCTCGCTCATAAGTTCGTACGCGCAAATCGCCGTTAGCCAAGTCCTCAACAAAATTTACATTGGTTCCCTCCTGTTTAAACCGATCATTATAACGTATTTTATGTGCCGATGGAATGATATCCAATTGATCCAAATCATTTTCCCAACGAATGTAATGCGGAGAGCCGGTATGGACGAAATAGTCTTGATGTATGGACTCTACTACGGATACATCCCCCATTTTGGTGGCGTATGTTTCGTCTGTAGCCTTTCCGACATGCGCTCCATCAATGGCAATAAAATTAGCTTCCGTTTGGAAGATGCCTAATTTCTTAGCAAAAGCTAAAGCACACCTGCTGCCATTCCCACAGAAACTTTGACTACCATCTGAATTGTAATAAACCATTTCAAAGTCCGCTTTGGCGTGATTCCGGATTAAAATCAATCCATCTGCACCAATCCCAAAACGGCGATCACAGAGCTGCTGTATCTCTTTGTTTGAAAAAACGAGCTTACTCGCACGATCGTCAATCATGATAAAATCATTGCCTGTACCTTGATATTTAAAAAAGTCTATTTGCATGCTGTCCTCTTATCGGATGTTGAATTGACTGCAAAGATAATGACTAATTAAGATATCAATAGATAACAGATTAGTAAACCTTGAAGGCTTTTCCTTTCCAATGTTACATTAACTCATTGTTGTATCGTTACATTATTTCATTGTGTAACATGCTTAACAAATTTTAACCACATCTTTCTAATTTAAATATACTTACAGCGTTAATTTTGATATAAATCAATTCAAAAAACAATTTACAGATGAAAAAAATAGGATTAGTTTTTATCGCTGCGCTACTAGGAGGCATCACCTCAATTGGCGTGTATAAGATTTTTGAAAGTCAAAACACCACAAAAAGCGCAAAAACGGAAAGTATACCATCCAAGATGGTGAATCTAATGTCGGGAGAACCCACCGTTGGCGCTGATTATGTCACTGCAGCTGAAATGACGGTAAACGCAGTAGTTCACGTTAAGACTGAAGGCACAAGAGAATTGACGCAGTATGGCTTTGACCCGTTTAGGGAGTTATTTTATGGCAATGGAAACATCGAGCGAAAATATTCACAACCAATAAAAGGTGCGGGCTCCGGTGTTATTATATCTACTGATGGGTACATCGTTACCAACAACCACGTGGTGGAGCATTCAGAGAAAATTAACATCACATTAAACAATAGCAAGTCGTATGAGGCTCAAGTAATCGGACTAGATCCAACGACTGATTTGGCACTCTTAAAAATTGATGCAGCAGATCTACCGGCAGTCTCTTTTGCCAATTCAGATGCTACGCGAATTGGAGAATGGGTATTAGCAGTTGGAAACCCATTTAATTTGACCTCCACAGTTACTGCAGGAATTATTTCAGCGAAAGCGAGAGACATCAACATTTTAGGAAATGACCCTTATACGGGTGCTTCGTCCATAGAGTCTTTTATACAAACGGACGCAGCTGTAAACCCGGGAAACAGCGGTGGAGCACTAGTAAACACCAAAGGAGAATTAGTTGGCATCAATGCAGCAATTAAATCAAATACTGGTTCATACGCAGGATACTCTTTTGCTATTCCATCGAATTTGGTTAAAAAAGTGGTAGAAGACCTAAAGGAATATGGCTCGGTACAGCGCGCATTTATTGGCATCAATATTCGAAACATTGATGAAGGTTTAGCAGAAGAAATTGATTTAGATGATTTAAATGGTGTTTACGTTTCAGGCTTGGCAGATGATGGTTCAGCAAAAAAAGCCGGATTGAAAGAAGGAGACGTAATAAAGAAGATTGATAACACTACTGTCAATAATGTGCCTCAGCTTCAGGAAAAGTTAGGTCAGAAACGCCCAGGCGATGTAGTTGATGTGACTGTTTTGCGTGATGGAGAATTATTAACCAAAGCTGTTACCTTAAAAAACATAGAAGGCAGCACAGCAATTATCAAGAAAGAAGAAAAAGAAATTCTTCGCACCTTGGGTGTTCGCTTATCGGCTGTTGAAAAGGAAGAGCTGAAAGATCTAGAGATTGACCACGGTGTAAAAGTGGAAGAATTATTACCTGGAAAAATGAAAAGCACAGGAATGAGTAGCGGCTTCATCATTTTAAAGGTTGACAACGAAATTATTAAAAGCCCTGAAGAGTTCACCTCTGTGATTGAAAGTAAATCTGGAGGTGTATTGATAGAAGGTATCTACCCAGATGGCAAACGCGCCTACTACGGATTAGGTTTGTAATGAATAATTAGTTTGGTTTTTGATGGAAAGCAGGAGCAGCGAAAGCACTCCTGCTTTTTTTTGAAGTATTGAGTAGCGCCGATCATTATTAAACTTTGCAGGTTTCTCCTTGTCAACCGACTCATTGATAAATTAAACAATTGATACACCTGCACGCCGGCAGGCGGGTTGGTTAATTGATATATTGACCAATTGATTAATTGTTTCACTGATTAATTGATACTTTGATTTATTGTTTCGTAACATTCAGTTAATCTTTAGAAAAAAGGTACCTTTGTGACCCTCAAAAGAGGATGAATCAAACTTTTTAGATGCGCCAACTTAAGATAACCAAGTCGATTACCAACAGGGAGAGTGCTTCACTAGAGAAGTACTTACAGGACATCTCTAAAGAGGGTTTGATAACTGCTGAGGAAGAAGTAGAATTAGCAGTAAGAATTCGAGAAGGCGACCAAGTAGCCTTAAACAAATTGGTGATGGCGAATCTCCGATTTGTTGTTTCCGTATCAAAGCAATATCAAAATCAAGGATTAACCTTACCTGACTTAATCAACGAAGGTAACTTAGGATTAATCAAAGCGGCACAGAAATTTGACGAAACCCGAGGTTTCAAGTTCATCTCTTATGCTGTTTGGTGGATTCGTCAGTCGATATTGCAAGCAATAGCAGACCAATCTCGAATGGTAAGGTTACCACTCAATCAGGTTGGATCCATCAATAAAATCAGAAAAGCGTCCTCACAGCTAGAGCAACAATTGGAGCGCGCACCTACTTCTACCGAGTTGGCAGATATACTGGAGTTAACCATCGACAAAGTTGATGAGTCCATGAAGGTATCGGGAAGAAGCGTTTCAGTAGATGCCCCTTTTAATGAAGGCGAAGACGGAACATTACTCGATGTAATGCAAGACTTTGACTGCCAAAGCTCAGACAACCTGCTCATGAGCGAGTCGTTGTGTGCAGAAGTTGAGCGTAGCCTAGCCACATTGACCGCCAGAGAGCGAGAAATACTAAAGCTATTTTACGGAATCAGCAACAGACAGTGCTTATCACTTGAAGAAATCGGAGATCATTTTGGACTAACACGCGAACGTGTTCGTCAAATCAAGGAAAAAGCAATAAACAAGCTAAAACACACCTCAAGAAGTAAATTATTGAAAGACTACTTAGGGTAATGGATATGAAATCATTTTTTACACATACTAACCAAATAAATATATTATGAGCACAGAAATGAAAAAACCTGTGGTTACCAGTGAATTTGAAAGCGAGTTAAACAATTGGATCGACCACAAAATGCAAGCGGTTGAACTAATCAACTCTATTGGAAATTTACTTTACAACAAATCAGTAGAATTAGTTCTTTTTCGCCACACATTAGTGGATGAGAGTGTATCAGAAGTGTTAAAATTACACAACACCACCCAAAACTTCACCAACCGTCCTGTAAGCATTTACGAGACCAACGAATTGGCAAAAGAGCTATTGAACCTAGACCTTGCGCCTTCAAAAATTGACATTGGTAAATTGGCGAGTGAGTGGATTCTAGAAGAAGAAAACTTCTCAACGAAAGCAGACTTTTTAGCCAACAAGTTAGAAGGGATGATTGGCCAAGAGAAGAGTCACTTAGAGCCAAGAGATGTTATTCTTTATGGATTCGGTCGTATTGGTCGTATCGCAGCAAGAGAGTTAATCAAACAAGCTGGTAAAGGTCAGCAGTTGAGATTAAGAGCAATTGTTACAAGAGGTGACAATGAAGTAGCATTAGAAAAAAGAGCTGCTCTATTGAGAAATGACTCTGTTCATGGAGCTTTCCAAGGTATAGTAGAAGTTGACACAGCTGAACGCACCATGACTGTAAATGGTCAAGTGATTCAAATGATCAATGCAAACAATCCTGATGAGATTGATTACACTGAATATGGAATCAACAATGCTTTAGTTATAGACAACACAGGTGTATTCAAAGATCGAACAGCTTTAAGTCGTCACTTGAAATCAAAAGGTGTTGAACGTGTGATATTAACTGCTCCAGGAAAAGAGATTCCAAACATTGTTTATGGTGTTAATCAAGGAGAGACGGATATTGAAAAAGAGAATATCTTCTCAGCAGCTTCTTGTACTACTAATGCTATTGTTCCTGTTCTTAAAGTAATTGAAGACAAGTTCAAAATTGAAAAAGGACATATCGAAACGGTACATGCTTATACCAATGACCAAAACCTATTGGACAATATGCACAAGAGTACCCGTAGAGGTCGTTCGGCAGCCATTAACATGGTAATTACAGAGACTGGTGCAGGAAAAGCGGTAACTAAGGTATTACCTCAGCTACAAGATAAATTAACTGCAAATGCAGTTCGAGTTCCTACTCCTAATGGTTCGTTAGCGATTATGAACTTATCATTAAAGACAGAGACTTCTTTCGAAGAAGTAAATGAAGTAATGAGAAATGCAGCATTAGAAGGTAACTTAGTGAACCAAATTTATTATTCTGTAGATCCTGAGTTGGTTTCTTCTGATATCGTTGGCAACTCTTGTTGCTCAGTATTCGATAGCCCTGCTACCATTGTATCTCCTGACAAAAAGAACGTGGTTCTTTATGTATGGTATGATAATGAGTTTGGCTATACCAAGCAAGTAATTCGTTTAGCGAAGCATGTTTCTAAAGTAAGAAGATTGATTTATTACTAATAGAAATTTATAAAAATAGCAAAGCCCTCTGATGAGTCATCAGAGGGCTTTTTTTGTGTGCATTATCCCTATTATCCGAAAAAAATGTTTTAAATACACCAATGATTATTTGAAGATTGCCCATTGAATTAGTTTTTTTCTAAATATATATTTCTTTATAGTTCTTTTGTCTTGAAACAAAATGAACCAAAAATTCAAGGCTGTGAAATTTCTTCTTCAAATTACTCTTTACCCCTAAGACGTTTAACGGATCTCCTCCATTCTTCGGAGCTAGTCAAACTTTCTAAGGCGTAAATTCGAAATTCTTAAAGATTTTTCAAGGCCGTTCCGTTCACTAAAAAAATAGAGTTAAAATGAAAAATATATAAATGAAAGCCCTAGTATTATGGCAATCAATTTACTCATCAAAAGGATAGGAGTAAATTATATCAAATCTTTAAGCTTAAAGATTATCAATGTAACTCAAGATTTTAATCGGACAACAGTAGTTCATTTTTTTAGTTTCTACTTCACCACAAACGACTTTGAAGCACTTCCTTTATCTGTTTGCAGCTGTATTATGTACATTCCTTTTGGATAAGTACTTAATTCTATGCGCTCTTGAAAGCTTTGAAAAGTAGCTAAAACAGCTCCATTAGCACTTAACATGGTCATTTGATTTACACTAAAACGATCTTTATCGGCTAGTTTAATTTGCAAATAATCTTGTGATGGATTGGGGAAAATGGTAAAGTCGCTCTCTCTAAAGCTTTGGTTTTCGTTTATGCCAACTAAGCCGCCGAGATTGGTGGTTTTGAAAATGGAACCACCTGCACCGTAAACAAATGAAAGCTTTGGAGAAAAAGAATACGTATATGGTAAACGTTCTGTTCCCAACGTATCAAAAACTAAATTCTCTCCTCCATTATAAGTAATAAAAGTTAAACCTAAATTAGGCTGACCCGGTGAAACAAAAGCACCAAATGCTTTCTTTGAATTAACAAATTGAGCACTAAATGATAACTCGCGTGTTTGCGAAACGTTTTGCCAATTAACTCCTCTATCTGTGCTTAGCACAAAATGAGTTGGAAAACTAGTATTATATACGAGTAATGAATCGGATCCGTTAAAATAACAAGAAGCCCCGCTCATCGTAAAGGCGGGAGTTGGAATGGTATCCCAAGTTGCGCCTGTATCATTCGTTAAATAAATAGATCCTAGACCATTTACTCCAACAAAATATCCATTTTGATACCTAAAGATTTCTGATCCGTCGTGCAATTGGGTTATTGAGCCATCACTATACTCCATCACACCAAACTCATCCTTATACCAAACAAAATCTCCAAAACTTTTTATTCCGTAATAATCACTCGGATCAAACCTTCCAAGTATTAATTTAGCTGATTGCTTATTTGATTTATTTATAATTTCAATGAAACTAACAGTTACATTATTCAAACTCTCTCTTCCAATAACAAATAAACTATCTTTTACAAACGTGATTGCCCGGTATTCATTGATGGAAGTATCTTGATGAAATACTACCCAATTTTCACCAGCGTCTACTGATTTCAAAATTTGATTCCCTGCAGTGGCATAA
>CBFHLF010000116.1:0-6941 GCA_965656555.1 uncultured Acidiluteibacter sp.
ATAATCAAAACTTAATTGCAGTTTTCGAAAACCTTGAGTGCGGATCTAGAAACCACCTAAGAAGTTTTGTAAAAGATATTGTGAAAGAAGGAGCAACGTATACACCGCAATTTTTAACACAAATGGATTATGACCTAATCATAAATAGCCCAAGTGGCCCTTGTAACTAAAGACTTTTATTTGGAAAATAGAAAAGCCCGAGAGTTTTCTCGGGCTTTTCCTGTATAAGGTGTTACTTCTAGTACCCAAAAATCTCATTTAAGGTTAAATAATTAACAGGCCCATAGGACTCTAAAGCTGGTATATTCAAACCATCTTTTTTCCCAATTACCATAATATTGTACTGACTATCCTTGATGTATTGTGCATGAAAAGCTTTCAAATCATCCATTGTCATCGCAGGAATAGCATCGTAAACATCCTTTCTGATATCATAATCTAATCCTCGTTTCTCTGCAGTTTCAAAATTCCATAACTTAGAAAACTTGGTGATTCGCTCTGTTCTAATTTTCTCTAGAGCAGCCTTCTTCGCCAATTCAAAGCTTTTTTCAGACTCTGGCATATTGTTTAATAAGTCTGTCATTCCTGCCATCGCTTCTTGCAATTTATCTGCTTGAGTACCGATATATGCCATTACGTAATGTGCTTTTGCAGAATCTCTAGGAGATCTAAATACAGAATATACTGAATAGGCTAATGCTTTAGATTCTCTCATTTCTTGAAATACGATAGAACCCATACCACCCCCAAAATACTCGTTAAAAATGGCTGCAGCTGCTACCGTTTTAGGGTTGTATAATTCCTTTTTCGAAAGCATCATAATCTCAGCCTGCTTCATATCATAATCCACCACGTAGACCTCATTTTGGGCATTTTCTTGCTCTACAAACTCCTTAGAAGCAGGAATAGGCTGTAGCTCAGAAGGTGTCTGATGAAGCGCTTTAATTTTGGCTTTCAAATCAGCTTGCTCCATAGGCCCGTAGTAAAGTACTCGATGTTCGTAGCTATTTAGATTATGAATCATATCGGTCAGTTCACTTGCTTCGAGCGCCAATAATTCCTTTTCAGAAAGGATGTTTTTAAATGGTGAATTAGAACCGTATTGCGCATAGTTAGCCATTGCGCTAAATAAGATCACTCCTTTCGACAGTTTCGCATCTTCTCGCTTTTTAAGCATATCAGATACCATGTTCTTCAATGGCTGCTCCTCTGGCTTCGCATCAGCTAGTAAATGCTCAAATAATTTCACTCCTGCCTCAAAATTCTCTGTCAAACCTGAAAGTGAAACATACACCTTCTCGTCTGATGCAAAGGCATCAAAGTTGCACCCAATTTTATAAAATTCTTGCTGAATTTCTGATGGGGAGTATTTTGAAGTACCTAAAAATGGCAAGTAATCAAGCGCTAAATCAATTTTAATATTGTTGTTTTTCCCCATATCAAATACGTAATAGAGGTTAAACAACTCATTGTTTTCATTTTTTACTGATCGGACTTCAACACCATTTTCTAGTGCTGTTTGGTTGATATCTTTAGCATAATCTAAAAATCTTGGTTGAATACTGTTGACTTTCATCCCTGAAATCTTTTCCAAAAATGGAGAAGCATCATCTCTATTAACACTTACCGGCGTAATTTCAGGTTTTACTACTTCTTTCACGCCATCATCTTCTCCTGTGCGCTTGTAAACAACTACATAGTTATCTTTGTAGTTCTCGTTAGCAAATTTCACCACATCTTCCTTGGTATATTGCTTCAGCACTTCGATATCGTTCACTTGGTCTGCCCAATCTCTGCGCTGCACAAATGCATCAACCATCATATCTACCCTACCGCCATTTCCATCGAGGCGCTCAATTCTACCAATTTTTAGGTCATTAATGCATGCTTGAATCAACCAATCAGGAAATGCGCCCGCCTTTAAGCTATCCATTTGGCTTAACAACAAATCTCTCGCCTCTTCTAATGTTTGCCCCTGCTTTGGTGTTGCATTTAGAATATGAGAAGAATAATCGGATAAAATATAGGTAAATGAACTAGCTCTAAATACCTTCTGCTGCTGATTTAAATTTAAGTCAATTAGACCCGCGGTGCTGTTTGCCAAAATCATATCGCACAATTGGATTAATTCGGATTCTCTAGAACCTACGCCATCAAATCGGTATCCTAAATATAATAACTCTGCATCAGGACCTTTTACTTCTTTCACTATAGGCTCAGCAATTGGTGTTTCTTTTGCCACTTCAAATTCAGGAACCTCTTTTGACTCCATGGTCCCAAATTTGGCTTTGATTTCTTCAATTAACTCATCTGGATTAAAATCTCCTGCCAAGCAAATGGCCATATTGTTGGGCACATAATACGTATTGAAGTACTTTTTAATCTCAGTTAACGAAGGATTTTTCAAGTGATCAATAGTACCAATAGTGGTCTGCTGACCATACTGGTGAGTTGGATATAGTCCATCAAACAAAGCGGTGAATGCTTTTCTAAAATCATTGTCCAAGGTTCTATTCTTTTCCTCGTAAACAGCTTCTAGCTCCGTGTGGAACAAGCGCAATTGTGGGTTTCTAAATCGTTCTGCTTCTAATGTCAACCACTTATCTAATTGATTCGTTGGAATATCATTAATGTAAACCGTTTGCTCAAATGAAGTATAGGCATTTGTTCCTTTCGCTCCCATTTCAGAAACCATTTTGTCGTATTCATTAGCAATAGCAAAAGTAGATGCTACTTGAGAGATGCTGTCGATTTGAGCATAAAGTGCCGTTCGTTCCGCTGCATCAGTTTTCGTTCGGTAAACCTCATACAAGCTATCAATTTGATCCAATAAGGGGCCTTCTTTTGAAAAGTCAGAAGTCCCGTACATATCAGTTCCTTTAAACAACATGTGCTCTAAATAATGTGCCAAACCGGTGGCTGTAGCTGGATCATTTTTACTTCCTGCCCGCACTGCAATAGCTGTTTCCACTCTAGGTGCTTCTTCATTCACTGACAAATAAACCTTAAGTCCATTATCTAAGGTGTATATTCTGGTATTGGTCGGATCATTCTCTACCGTTTCGTAGGCTTTCGCTTCTTTTTCTTTTGTTGCTTCGGTTGAATCACCACAGGCAACCGCGGACAGCATTACGCAAGCGATCGACAAAGAAGCAAAATAGGTTTTCATCTTCATAGCTTTATAGTTTGGATTTGAATATCAATGTGCTAAGATAAAAAACTTATTGAGTTTTAATGCAAGGTTTAATTAGTCGTGGTTGAGAAATTTAAAAAGAATTATCACACCGATAAACATTAACCTATTCACCGCATATTTAAGGGAAATAAGGGCAATATTCGTCGCAAAGCAGTTACAATTTGTTATTGATTGGCCTCAGTTTCGTGACAAACATAATGTGTATTCCTTAAAACCTGAGGTTCATCAAGCACACATCATCAATTTGGTCTACGCCTTCTTTCCATATATCGAACCGACGCTCCATTTCTCTCATCATTTCACGAGATGGCAAATCATTAAGCTCCAACAAGTACTTTTTAAAGACTCCATACTTGAGCTTTTTTCCTTTCGGCCCACCAAACTGATCTGCATAACCATCTGAAAATAAATAAATGGAATCTTCTTTTTGCAATTCAAACTCATGTGTGGTATACGGTGTTCGTTTAATGTATTGCCCAATGGGTTGCTTATCTGCCTTGGTTTCAATCAATTCTCCATCTCGAATAAGATACAATGGATTGTAGGCCCCTGCATAAGATAACTTGTTCTTTTTATCCCAAACGCATAAGCAGATATCCATTCCATCGCTTACCGCGCTATTATTCTTGGTGAGTGACACTTCAACCAATTCTGTCAAAGTATCCAGTATTCTACCCGGATCTCGTAATTGATACTCATTGATACATCTATTCAACGCGTTGTTTCCAAATACACTTAGCATAGCGCCGGGAACACCATGCCCAGTGCAGTCAGCCACCGCGAAAAAAACCATCTCATCTACCTCTTCCATCCAATAGAAATCACCTGAAACAATATCTTTTGGACGATACATGATAGAGCTATCTTTAAACAACTGAATCATGATCTTATCAGAAGGTAAAGTCGCAGTTTGCAAACGCTTAGCATACACAATACTGTTTAGTATTTCTTCGTTTTGAGATGAAAGCACATCATTTTTTTCACGAATTTCTTGCGTACGCTCCTTCACCTGCAATTCTAGCTTCTCCGTTTGTTTACTTTTCAAGGCGTTAATTTCTTCTAAAGCTGCAAAAGCCTCCCCTTGAGCAGCCACCTTTTCCTCCTGCGTTTTTCGATATCTTCCCGCCATAGCTAAGGAAAGAAATGTTAACTCAATGGCTGAACTAATTTTGAGCGCATTGGTAGCTAAAAACTCATTATCAACGAAATTAACATTCGTAATAATAAAGATCACAGCACCCAACGATAAAGAAACAAATGCAATAATAATGGCTATATCTAACTTACTCCCCTCTTTATACTTAAGGTATATTCCTATCAAAAAGTAAATGACTACGATGAATGAAAGCCCATTTAAAATTGGAAATTGTGCGGCATAAACCGTTCCGGAAGTAAGGCTTAAAATAAATGATGTTAACGTCAGTACAATAAAAATGGGATACCCTTTCTCATAAGCTCTATGTTTTTTAAAATCCCCAAGGTAAGTGCGAACATAAAATATCATGGAGAGTAACGAAAGCGCTGCAAATATCAATATTGCGTGGTTGCCCATCCACGGGTTCTGCGGCCATAAATACTGAAACGCAAAGCCATCCAACGAGAATTGAAATAAACCCAGTAAGAATACATAACTCGTAAAGTAAAAATAAATCCGCTCTTTTAACGCGATACCAAAAAAGGTAAATAGAAACAAAACGAGGATAAACAGACCGTAATATAGACCGAGTAGAAAATTTTCTCGAATAGCGAATTGTGTAAATGCGTCTACCTCCCAAAACTTTATTGGCAATTTCAATATCTCTCCATCACTTCGAGCTTGAACGACTAATTTACGTTTACTATTAGCCGGAAAAGTGATTGGAAAAATAAACTTTCGGTCCTGATAAGGCCTGGACTTAAAATCGAAATCATCTCCTGTGAAATAAGACTCCAGAACTTTATTGCTCTCATCTAGCACATACAAATTTACTACATTGGTAAGTGGCCGAGCTAATTGCAAATAGTAATACCGTTCTTCATCCGACGTGTTTTGGGTGGGTAATACCATCCAAAAACTCGACTGCGTAAAATCTAAATAAGGAATATCATTCGATGGCCGGAAACTAGTATTTCCTTCCCATTCGCCTTCTATAACACTACTTAACGTAAGTGCATGGTTTGGGTCTGCGATAACCGTTGCTTCAGAAGCAAAATGCATCTCATTTTCAATGTGACCGATATCAACAGAAGACTCATTTTGAGCAAGTAAAAAGCAAGTATAGAGCTGTAGCGATATGTATAAAAACCATTTACACTTTTGATACATTCTAATTGGGGTTATCATTTCGGTCATTTAATCGATTTAGTGCATTACTAAAACACTTTCTCTTAGTTTAATCTTGCTCACATCAGTGTTTACAGCAAAAACGATCTACCTTTAAATAAATTTATAGTAGAAAATTATTGATCATAAACAACACATTAGACATTTACGGAAAATGGCGTTAAGTGGTTTGGTAATTACACCGAATAGTACTAAAAAAAGATGAGAAGTTGAAAGTCATCTTCAACTTTATGATTTATTGTATTCCGCTTACTTTTTTGGCTCAACACGATGCCACTCGCCCTTGCGCAAAAAAAAGACCCAATCTTTCGATTGAGTCTTTTCAGTGGGCCCAGCTGGGCTCGAACCAGCGACCACCTGATTATGAGTCAGGTGCTCTAACCAACTGAGCTATGGGCCCGCAAAGAGATTACTCTCTTTTTATATAGTGTAATGCCCAATCACATTGGGACATTGTAGGCCAATTCTTATGCTTCAGAATTGGGTGTGCAATATTACAAAAAAAATAGATTATAACACCTATGACAATTGGAATTAGAGCTTTTCCTTTTCATGGAGAGATATTATTAGTCGAAGACCAATAAATCAGCCCAAGTCTAGGCAAAAGATTCCCTAATTTTACCGCCTGAATTCATCGTACAATGGCAAAAAAGAATCCTTACGCAGCATTAAAATTTAAAGAGTTTAGGCTGTTTGTGATTCTGCGATTCGCCCTTGTGTTTGCGTGGGCCATGCAGTTTATAGTAATTGAATGGGAAATATATAACCTGACCAAAGATCCATTGTCATTGGGTTTAATCGGGCTAATGGAAGTAATTCCTGCAGTTTCACTTTCCCTCTTTGCAGGCCACTTTGTTGACCAATTAGAAAAACGAAACCTCTTTGCCGTTTGTATCTCAGCTTTTCTATTTATCAGCTTTGGCTTGTTTCTATTGACATGGCCTGCGGTTACACAGCACTTATCGCATGACAACCACTTGGGATTGATCTACAGCTTGGTTTTTTTGGGTGGAGTTGCTCGAGCTTTTTTCGGACCAACCATCTTTTCACTTTTTTCTCAATTAATTCCGAGAGAATATTATGAAAATGCGGCTACCTGGAGTAGTTCTGCATGGCAAATGGGATCTATGCTTGGCCCTGCATTGGGCGGACTTTTCATTGTGTGGATTGGCGTTCATTGGAGCATGCTGATTATTGTTGGGTTTGCTGTAATATCCTTAATCTTATTGTTTCAGATAAAACGAAAACCTATTCTCAACACCAACAAGGGCGAACCCATCGTAAAAAGCTTGAAAGAAGGAATCAACTTTGTGTTTTCCAATAAAATTATCCTGAGCACTATTTCTTTGGACATGTTTGCAGTGCTGTTTGGCGGCGCAGTGGCATTACTTCCAGTATTTGCTCAAGATATTCTTAAAGTGG
>CBFHLF010000117.1:0-6940 GCA_965656555.1 uncultured Acidiluteibacter sp.
TAAAGGTTTCTGCCAAATACCGATTCGTAAGAATTCCTTTGTATAAATAAATGCCATTCCGAACGGAATAAATATTACGCATGGTGTTTTCAAAACCGCCTTGCTCGCCCATGTCTAAAATAACAGGAGTAAATACATTGCTCAATGCTTGAGAGGCTGTTCTCGCTACTCTTGAAGCGATATTGGGTACACAATAATGAATCACACCGTGCTTTACAAAGGTTGGATTAGAATGTGTCGTAACGGAAGAGGTTTCTATACAGCCACCTTGGTCGATGCTTACATCTACAATTACAGAACCTTCTTTCATCTTCTCCACCATTTCCTCGGTAATCACAATCGGAGCTCTCCCCTTTTCTGACCGCAAAGCACCAATCACTACATCTGCCGATTTTAAGGCATTCTTTAATTCGGTTTGCTGAAAATTGGAGGTGTAAATACGCTGCCCGATATCATTCTGTAATCGGCGTAACTTAAAAATATTATTGCTAAAAACTTTCACGGATGCTCCCAAACCCAACGCTGCTCTTGTGGCAAATTCAGCTACTGTGCCTGCCCCTATAATCACGACTTCGGTTGGTTTTACCCCAGTAATTCCTCCCATCATCAAGCCTTGCCCTTTGTTGGCATTGCTCAAGTATTCGGCAGCTATCAAAATGGAGGTATTCCCCGCAATCTCGCTCATGGCGCGTATCACCGGAAAAATACCTTCTCGATCTTTTATATAATCATAGGCGATGGCGGTGACTTTCTTGGCCATCATTTTTTCCAAAAAATTCTTAGGTTGTACGGGTAATTGTATGGCTGAAATTAAGGTTTGCCCTTGTTGCATCAACTCAATCTCTTCGTGTGAAAGCGGCTCTACTTTTAAGATAATATCTGCCTTAAAGACCTCTTTGGCCGAATGCACAATTTGAGCTCCTGCTTCGCTGTAATCGCGGTCGGTAAAGTTTGATTTTTCACCTGCTTTGGACTCCACAACCACTTGATGACCATTGTTCACTAAGGTGCACACATCGTCGGGTACCATGGGCACTCTTCGCTCTTGCAAGGAGGTCTCTTTGGGAATTCCAATAAACAAATCACTTTGTTTTCTTCTCACCTCAAGCATTTCTTCTTGAGGCAAATAACCAGCTGCTGATTTGGCTAGCGATTTCAATAAATCTTTACTCATACTGTATGGTCTCTATCTTATATTCCCGCTCATTCTCCCGAGCAGAAATAGACACTTTTACAAACGTTTCAGGCCACAAAGATGGTATTTTCTCTGGCCATTCTATCAAGCAATAGCCATCGCTGTAAAAATACTCTTCGTATCCCATATCCATGGCTTCTTCCTCTTCTTCTAATCGATAAAAATCAAAATGGTAAACCGGCACATTTGCTCCATCAGCATGGTACTCATTCACCAAAGAAAAGGTTGGACTGCTCACTTGATCGGTTACCTGGAGCAATTTACACATATTTTTGATGAGCGTGGTTTTCCCCGCACCCATTTCACCAAAAAACAAAATGACTTTAGTTGTACTGGCTGCTGCCAAAATAGCTTCCGAAACGGCATTCAAATCATCTAACGTAGCCTTTATTGCTGTCATTCTTTTGCGGTTAGCTTTACCAACGGAACCATCATTTCTTCCAATGAAATGCCTCCGTGCTGAAAGGTGTCTCTGTAATATTGTACATAATGATTGAAGTTGTTCGGATAAGCGAAAAACAAATCATTTTTTGCAAAAATAAACGATTGGCTCATATTTACACGGGGTAAAAAAGCATCTTTTGGTTCTTTGATGTGAAAAACATCTTTCGACTCGTAGCTTAAGTTCTTTCCTTGCTTGTATCGGAGGTTCGTGTTCACATTCTTATCACCAATTACCTTCGAAGGATTTTTCACTTTGATAGATCCGTGATCGGTGGTTAAAATTACTTGTGCTTTTTTACTCGCCAGCACTTTTATAGCCTCCATAAAAGAGGAATGCTCAAACCAACTTAAGGTTAATGAACGGTAAGCAGATTCGTTTTCTGCCAATTCCTTGATCACGTTGGTATCTGTACGAGCATGTGACAGCATATCGATAAAATTATACACCAATACATTGAATTTATTTTTCATCATATTGGGAATTTCATCCACCACTTTTCGGCCAAAACTTTGATTCAATACTTTGTAGTAATTGTATCTGGTTTCTTTTCCAAGACGTTTTAAATTCAAACCCATTAACTCTTCTTCACTGAGGTTCTTCCCTCCTTCTTCCTCATCATTTACCCACAGTTTCGGGTACATTTTTTCAATCTCCGAAGGCATTAATCCGGCAAACAAGGCATTGCGAGCATATTGTGTTGTGGTTGGTAAAATACTCAAATACGTATCTTCCTCATCTACCCAAAAATACTCTCGAATCTTCGGCTTTAAAATTTCCCATTGATCATAACGCAAATTATCCACCACAATCAAGAAGGTGGACTTATCGTCAGTAATATGCGGAGCTACTTTTTCTTTGATCACATTTGGCGACATCAATGGAGCCTCTTCTCGGTCATGCAACCAGTCGATGTAATTATCTTCAATGAATCGTGAAAACAAATGACTGGCTTCGTCTTTTTGGGTTTGCAAAATCTCATTGAGTCCTGTTTCTTCAATTTTATCGAGCTCTAGTTCCCAATAAACAAGCTTCTTATAAATGTCCTTCCATTCGTCAAAAGACATGTTATTGTGCAAACTCATCCCGATGTTTCGGAATTCTTGCTGGTAGTTAATCGTGGTTTTCTCGCTCACCAAACGAGAAGTATCCAAGTTCTTTTTAATGGTCAATAAAATCTGCTTGGGATTAACAGGCTTTATCAAATAATCAGAGATCTTGGACCCAATGGCTTCTTCCATGATATACTCTTCCTCACTCTTGGTAATCATAACTACGGGAAGCGATGCATGCTTGCCTTTAATCAGGCTCAATGCTTCCAAGCCAGATATTCCTGGCATATTCTCATCTAAAAAGACCAAATCGAATCGCTGCTCGTCTACTAAATCCAGTGCTTCTGCGCCAGATGTGGTAGTGGTCACTTCGTAACCTTTGTCTTCTAAAAAAATGATGTGAGGTTTAAGCAAGTCTATTTCGTCATCTGCCCAAAGAATTTTTATCTTCGCCATTCAATAAATTGTTTTAATTTTCAAGTATCAATATAAGTGAGAATATGACATTATATTGCCTCGTTGATAGATATTTTTTATAAAATTAGTTAAAAGGAAACTCCTTGGAAACAACCCAACTGAATAAAAAGAAAATTTTTAATGACCCGATTTACGGGTTTATTTCTATTCCACATGAATTAATCTATGACTTAATAGAGCATCCCTACTTTCAGCGATTGAGAAGAATCAATCAATTAGGGCTTACTCATTTGGTGTATCCCGGTGCATTGCATACTCGATTTCACCATGCTATGGGGGCCATGCATTTAATGCAACGTGCCATTGATGTCATCCGTTCAAAAGGCCATGAAATCACAGAAGAAGAAGCTAAAGGAGTAACCATTGCTATTTTGTTGCACGATATTGGCCATGGACCATTCTCGCATGCTTTAGAGTATTGCATTGTACAAAACATTACCCATGAGACCATTTCTGCATTGATCATGGATCGATTAAACAAAGCATTTGATGGTCAACTAACCTTAGGGATTCAAATATTTAAAAATCAATACCATAAAAAGTTTTTACACCAGCTGGTTTCTTCGCAGCTAGATATGGACCGATTAGATTACCTCAAACGCGATAGTTTTTACACTGGAGTATCGGAAGGGGTCATCTCTGCCGACCGAATCATTTCCATGCTGAATGTAAATGAGGATAGTTTGTGTGTGGAAGCCAAAGGGATTTATTCCATCGAGAAGTTTATCATCGCCCGTCGCCTAATGTATTGGCAGGTGTATCTGCACAAAACAGTTCTTTCGGCTGAGCAGTTATTGGTGCACATCCTAAAAAGAGCAAAGCTATTAGCCCACGAAAATGTGCCACTTTTTGCTACCCCAACTTTTAGCGCTTTCCTTTACCATGATTTCGATCAGCAGTCATTTGAAGAAGATCCAAATGTATTGGATCAGTTTGCCGCATTAGATGATTTTGACATTACCGCTTCCATCAAAGCGTGGCAGCAGCACGATGACAGAATTTTATCGACGTTATGCAAAAGCATCCTTAATCGGCATTTGTATAAAATAGAACTTTCCAATGAGTCAATTGCCGAAGAAAAGGTGGAACAAATCAAGCAACAAGTCCAAACCAAACTAGGAATAACTGCTGAAGAATGCGACTCGTTGGTGTTTAGCGGAAAAATCGCCAACAATGCGTACAACCCTAAAAATGACAAAATTAACCTACTATATAAAGATGGAACAGTAAAGGATATTGCCGAAGCTGCTGACCAATTGAACATCTCCATGCTTTCAAAATCGGTCACTAAACATTACCTCTGTTACCCTAAACAAAGCATGGTTAATAACTTCGATAAATTGTAATCCTATCAACCCTTAAATAATTACTATTTTTGACCCATGGAATTTTCTGCGCATCAAATAGCCGAAATGTTAGGCGGAACAGTAGAAGGAAACCCCGATGCTACTGTTAACACACTTGCTAAAATTGAAGAAGGACAACCAAAGTCATTGTCTTTTTTAGCAAATCCAAAATACACTTCATACATCTACACCACAGCAGCTACGATTGTAATTGTTGGAAATGATTTTAAAGCAGAAGAAGCGCTTCCTGAAGGTTGCACGCTAATTCGAGTGGAAGATGCATATGCCAGTTTTGGTAAATTATTAGAGGCTTACAACCAAATTAAAAATAACAAAGTTGGTATTGATAAATTGGCTGCTATTGCTGATTCTGCTACTTTGGGAGAAAATCTTTACATCGGAGCGTTCACAGTGATCGGTGATAATGTGACACTTGGCGATAACGTAAAAATTTACCCAGGATCTTACATTGGCGACAATGTTACCATCGGCGCTGACACCACTATTTTTGCGGATGTAAAAATCTACAGCGATTGTGTAATTGGCGCTTCATGTATGATTCACGCCGGCGTAGTGATTGGTGCAGACGGGTTTGGGTTTGCTCCTAACTCTGAAAACCAATACAACAAAGTAGCGCAGATTGGTAATGTTATTCTAGAAGACCATGTAGAGGTTGGCGCAAATACATCAATCGATAGAGCAACACTTGGTTCTACGGTAATACGAAAAGGTGTCAAACTGGATAACTTGATTCAAATTGCGCACAACGTAGAGATCGGAGAAAATACGGTAATAGCTGCACAAACTGGTGTTGCAGGTTCTACCAAAATTGGCAAAAATTGTATGATTGGTGGTCAGGTTGGATTTGCTGGTCATTTAACAATTGGTGAAAATGTAAAAATTGCTGCTCAATCAGGAATTGGTAGTAACATAAAAGATAACGAAATTGTGCAGGGTTCGCCTGCATTCTCAATAGGAGACTATAAACGCTCATATGTGATGTTTAGAAATCTTCCACAAATGAATACTGATTTAAGACAATTAAAATCGGAGATATCCGAATTGAAAAAATAGATACCTCACCTATGAGTGATAAACAAAAGACCATTAAAAATGAAGTAAGCCTATCAGGAATAGGACTTCATACCGGAGAGAAAGTAACTTTAACGTTTAAGCCGGCTCCTGAAAATCACGGTTATAAATTCAAACGAGTAGACTTAGATGGTCAACCGACCATTGATGCCAATGTAGATTTAGTTGTGGATACTTCTAGAGGTACTACACTAGAGCAAAACGGAGCGAGAGTATATACAACAGAGCATGCCTTAGCTGCAGTCTACGGACTTCAAATTGATAACATTATCATCGAGCTAGACGGGAAAGAAATTCCGATTATGGATGGTAGTTCACGTCTTTTTGTAGAAGCATTATTGAAGGCCGAAGTAGTTGACCAAGAAGCTGATAAAGATTATTATGTAGTAACCGAAAATTTAGCATTCGAAGACCAAGAAAAAGGGACAGAAATGCTAATGGTTCCACAAGATGAGTTTCGATTAACCGTCATGGTTGATTACAACTCAAAAATACTTGGTACACAGCATGCGCACATGTACCATTTAGGTGAGTTTTTACCTGAAATTGCCAATTGTAGAACGTTTGTATTCCTTAGAGAATTAGAGGTTTTAGCAAAGCATGGATTGATAAAAGGTGGTGACCTAGACAATGCTATTGTATTGGTAGACCAAATCTTGCCACAAGAAAAAATTGATGAAATAGCAGAAATGCTAGGTAAGCCAAAGATGGAAATTAAGGAAGCAGGTGTTTTAAACAACCTTGACTTACATTTCCAAAATGAGCCTGCACGACATAAATTGTTAGACATTGTAGGAGATTTAGCACTAGTCGGTCGACCAATTAAAGGGCATATTTTAGCAGCTCGCCCCGGACATAAAGGAAACACCGACTTTGCTAAGCTGATAAAAAAACGAATCAAGGAGGATACTAAAAAACCACCTGCATACGATGCGAACAAAGAGCCGATATTTAATATCGAACAGATTCAAAACATGCTGCCGCACCGTTACCCATTTTTGCTAGTAGATAAGATTATCGAACTTTCAGACAACCATGTAGTGGGTGTGAAGAATGTAACGATGAATGAAGATTACTTCCAAGGTCACTTTCCAGGTAGCCCAGTAATGCCAGGAGTTTTGCAAATTGAAGCAATGGCGCAAACAGGCGGAATTTTAGTTTTAAATTCAGTGCCAGACCCTGAAAATTATCTCACCTATTTCATGAAAATAGATAATGTGAAGTTTAAAAACAAAGTCGTTCCTGGAGATACACTTATTTTTAAACTTGAACTGCTATCACCAATCAGAAGAGGAATTTGCCACATGAAAGGAACCACTTATGTAGGCGATAAAAT
>CBFHLF010000118.1:0-6910 GCA_965656555.1 uncultured Acidiluteibacter sp.
GCCGTAGGTTGTGATTCTGTAATTACATTGAACTTGACGGTCGATACGCTAGACTTGAGTATTACCAACATCAATGACTCCTTGGTTTCAAATGATGCTACTGCAACTTCTTACCAATGGATTAATTGTGATAGCAATAACGCCATTATTGCAGGTGCTACCAATCAGGGATACCAACCTAGGATGAGTGGAAATTATGCAGTTATACTAACAAAAGGTGCTTGCATAGATACTACAGCTTGCGAAAATGTAATTATTAGTAATACCATTGAAAGTAAGCTGAATGCTAACTTTAGCCTATACCCTAACCCAACTAGAGGGACAGTGTATTTAGAGTTATCCAACAACCCTGAGAGTGGATCAATAATTCAAATTTACACCTTAACAGGGCAGCTCGTAAAAGAAGTGAACATTCAAAATAAAAAGATGTTGATTGACATTAGTCAACTAGAAAGAAGTGTTTACTTCTTTAAGTATGGAAATACAACTAGAAAAATCGTCTTAACAAATTAATTGGTAGGTTTTCAACCCCTCAACAGCCTCTTGTTTTCATTAGCAAGGGGCTGTTGTTTTTTCACCCAGCCCATCCTTCTCTATCCAAACTTCTGTATTGTATGGCCTCTGCCAAATGGTTCGTTTCAATGTTTGGGCTACCATCTAAATCTGCAATGGTGCGTGATACTTTTAAAATACGGTCATAAGCTCTTGCTGATAAACCCAATCGATCCATGGCCGTTTTTAATAAATCCTGACCAGCTTTTTCTATTCGGCAAATTTCTCTCAGCTGCTTAGATCCCATTTGAGCATTACAATAGATGCTTTCATTCTCTGCATAGCGCTCATTCTGAATTTCGCGCGCTGCAATTACTCGCTGCCGTATTTCATGGCTTTTTTCAGAGAGTTGCGCTTCGGCTAGCTTGCTAAATGGCACAGGGGTTACTTCTACGTGTAAATCTATTCGATCTAATAATGGACCTGAGATTTTGTTTAAATATTTATGTACGATTCCTGGGCCACACATACATTCTTTTTCAGGATGATTGTAATACCCACACGGACATGGATTCATAGAGGCAATCAGCATAAATGCAGCAGGATAATCTACCGTCATTCTGGCTCGAGAAATCGTTACTCTTCTTTCTTCCATGGGTTGCCGCATTACTTCTAAAACGGTCCGTTTAAATTCAGGCAACTCATCTAAAAACAAAACCCCGTTGTGCGCTAAAGAAATTTCTCCGGGCTGGGGAAAACCACCTCCACCGACTAGCGCCACATCAGAAATGGTATGGTGTGGACTTCTAAATGGTCGCATAGTAATTAAACTAGCTCCATGATCCATTTTACCGGCTACAGAATGGATCTTCGTAGTTTCCAATGCCTCATTTAGAGATAAAGGAGGCAAAATAGTCGGCAACCGCTTTGCTAACATGGTTTTACCGGCTCCGGGCGGACCAATTAAAATAACATTATGGCCGCCTGCAGCGGCTATCTCCAGAGCACGCTTAATATTCTCTTGCCCTTTTACATCTTGAAAATCAAATTCTACAGCTGTTAGGTTCTTATAAAATTCATTTTTTATATCCAGTACAATTTGCTCCAGATCTCCTACTCCATTAAAAAAATCAATAACTTCTTTAATGTTCTCCACTCCGTACACTTCCAACCCTTCTACAATGGCTGCTTCTCGGGCATTTTGTTTGGGTAAAATAATGCCTTTAAAGCCCTCTTTTTTAGCTTGAATAGCTATTGGAAGCGCTCCTTTCATCGATTGTAGCCCGCCATCGAGCGACAACTCCCCCATAATAACAAACTTATGCACCTCATCCGCTTTCATTTGCTCTGAGGCTGCTAAGATTCCCATTGCAATCGTCATATCGTAAGCTGAACCTTCCTTCCGAATATCGGCAGGAGCCATATTGATCACCACTTTCTTTCCGGGAATTTTGTATCCATGACATCGCAACGCGGAATCAATCCGTTGTTGGCTTTCTTTTACAGCACTATCCGGCAATCCAACCAGCAAAAAATTAATTCCTTGGTCTACATTCACTTCCACCGTTATGGTGATGGCATCTACTCCTTGTACAGCACTGCCATAAGTTTTTACTAACATATTAGGCGATTAGGTTTGAATTACCAAGATAACAATTTATTACCTTTCACTATTGTCAAAAAAAAATGCTTTTGTAAAACCAATGATAAATTGAAGATTTTCCTTTGAATTTGTTTTTTGAAGAATAAATACTTCTTTATTGTTCTTTTGTCTTGAAACAAAATGAACCAAAAATTCAAGGCAGTGAAAATTATTCTTCAATTTACTCTTTAAGCCTAAGACGTTTAACGGATCTCCTCAATTCTTCGGAGCTAGTCAGACTTTCTAAGGCTTAAATTCGAAATTCTTGAATAACTTTCAAGGCCGTTCCAATTTAAAAGATGAAGTTATAATGAAAAATTAAATTCAGAAAATTTAAGTCCGGTTATCCTAGCAAACAATTTTCTTACCTTAAACTTAAAGCATACAAAATGAATCTATTAATATTGATAATTTGCTTATTGTTTATGTAATTCCAGATTTTATTCGGACAACAATGATTACCTTTAGGAAATAATTTAAGCACATGAAAAAACAACTATTCACTTTCGTAATTATTTGTTTATCGGCTCATTTACATGCCCAAAAGATCGATTTTTTACCGGCATCACGGTTTGCTCCTCAGCCAGTAACTGGAGTAGATTATTTAAAAGATCACATTAAGTTAACCATCAACTATCCGTCAGATTTGCTAGCAACTAAAGAGTCCGGAGAGGTTTTTATTCGATTTTTGGTTGATAATGAAGGAGTGGTTAAGCAATCGAAAATTAGCTCCTCCACGAATGAAAAGTTGAATGCAGAAGCCATGCATTATTTCAATAGCATTGTATGGAAAAAGGACTATACACGAAGAGTAAACCCTGATATTTTGGATGGTATTCGGATAAAGTTTGATGCAAAGTACTTCAGCAAAATTGCTAAGAAAAGAGGCTATTTAACGACACAAGAATTAGTCGAGGCACCTATTAGCGGAAGTGCTCAGATCTATCCATCCGAACAAGTGGACAAGCAACCGATATTAAAATCAGCCGAAAGCATGAATACATTCGCCGCTGAAAACCTCAATTATCCGCAAGAAGCCATCACCAGAAAAGTAGGCGGTGTGGTAAAGTATAAATTTGTCATTGAGCCATACGGGTTGGCTACCAACTTCGACCTCTTAAAAGCAGTTCCTGGCGGTTGTAATGAAGAAACAATGCGCTTATTAAAAGAAATGAGATGGAATCCAGCCATTAAAGACGGAAAGGCAGTTAGAACATGGATGGAGTTTAGTCTACTCTTTAACGCATCAGGAAGTGGCGGTTACCAAATGTACGACGGCAACTCTAATTCGAGCAATTAAACCATTTGCTCCACTGAATGGATAAGGCTATGAATCACTTTAATGTGGATCTCTTGAGCACGGTCTGCATAATCGGTGTATGGCGCACGAATCTCGATATCTGACAAGTCTGCCATAACTCCTCCTGTTTTTCCAGTTAAAGAAATCACCTGCATCCCTTTTCCCTTTGCAGCCTCGATGGCATGTACTACATTTTTTGAAGTTCCACTTGTGCTAATAGCTAAAAGAACATCTCCTTCGTTTCCTAAACCCTCAATATATCGGGAAAAAATGTATTCATACCCGTAATCATTTCCTACACAACTTATATGAGAAGGATCTGAAATAGAAACCGCTGCAAGTGCAGGGCGGTCATTTCTAAAGCGGCCACTCAACTCTTCTGCAAAATGCATGGCATCACACATGCTTCCACCATTACCACAAGATATCACCTTACCTCCATTGGACAAAGCTGCTGCAATCACTTCAGCAGCAGATGCAATTTTATGTAAATTATTTTCATCCGCTATAAACGCATCCAATACGTCTTGTGCTTGCTTAAAATTTTCTGCGATTGTCGATAAGCTCATAGGTGATATATTCAGATTTACAACAAAGATAGAATAAGCTACATTTCTACTGAATATTTTGAAAAAGTATTTTTAATTTTAGCCATTCACTAATTAATACCAGAAGATGAAAACGATACTGATCGCCTTTATATCATTAATAACCATTACAGGACTTAAAGCGCAAGAAAGTGGCAATTGCTACCAAGATTATGCAAAAATTTTTGAAACGAGAGGCGCTAATGAAGTAGCTGATGGAACCTACGACAATGTAGTGATCACTGTTCGAAAAGGAACTTTTTCCGATTGCTTTATAGGAAAGGTAATTGTTGAGGGTGGAAAAATAGATGGCAACAATATTCAAGTTCAATTAGTAGACAAAACATTTGAGCAGTTAGATAAGAAGTCGAAGTACGATAAATTCTTAAACATTACCAACGGCATTTCTAAAACCATGGTAACGGTAGAAGATGAATTAATCAATGTGATGTTTGTAAAGAGCATCAAACCAAAGAAAAAAGCCTACAACAGAGCTCCAATGCCTTCTATGCTCGATTAAGTTGGACTTAATATCAACTTATTGGTCGTTTATTTTGGCCTCAGTAGCGCTCACATTGCTTCCCGGCCCTGATTTAGTTTTTGTTGTGATTCAAAGTGTGACCAATGGTGCACGTATTGGGTTTACCATTGCCGTAGGTTTAGTAAGCGGTTTAATTATTCACACAACTTTAGCCGCTACGGGTCTTTCTTTGGTTATTGCACAATCTGATTTGGCAATGAAAGCAATCCAATATACAGGAGCAGGCTATTTATTTTATTTAGCTTATTTGGGCATCAAAAGTGAAGCTAGCCCAATAGCATTAGAAGCGAAGAAGGAAAAGACTTCTACTTTTTGGAAAAGGTGGCGAACTGGCTTTTTTATGAATGTATTAAACCCAAAGGTTTCTTTATTCTTCATTGCCTTCTTCCCTCAATTTCTTTTGTTAGAAAGTGACATTCCGATCAGCTATCAAATGATTACGCTTGGGCTGATTTTTATGGTTCAAGCCATTCTCATTTTTGGGTTGGTTTGCCTTATTGCAGGTAAATTAACTACCACGTTAAGAAGTGAACGCTTCTGGAAAATCACCAAATGGATTAATGTAGGCGTATTGGCGCTTTTGGGTATTGGATTGTTGGTGGGGTAAGCACAATTAAACAACATTATTGCTGACACAACAAAGCAAGTAAACACCGAACCTACTATTGCGTTCTACGAACAATAGCTTAAATAACATAGGACTTGTTTCATAAAATTGCCCCAGAGCAAGCGAAGGAACACTATTAAGAAAGGTAAGGTCACACCTATTATACGAATTTTAAAAAATGCATAAATAACTCATTATTATTAATTAAAGATATGAAATATGCTACTTTCATATCTTTACCTATTTCATTTTTACCAAAAAGAGATTTGTATTAATTTAGAGGCATCCTACTATACGAGCCCTAAAATCAAAACTATGAAAGTCGCACTTTCTTTTTTTCTATTTCTTATTGTTACTGTTAACAGCTATACAAAGTCATTTAAAAATTTTGAAATTCAATACAGCAATCGAAATAGCTTACCAACAAAAATACTCCCTCCATTTAATTCCATTCTCACAATGGAAATGCTGAAGAGGCTTGATGAACTAGACAAATACGAAAATGAATTTAAGATAGTACAGCATAACAACGAACTACTCGCTTTACCAAATGGCTTTTTAGATGTCTTGGTATGGGAAGATAACCATTGGGGAAACTTATATAAAGGAAAGTATGGCGGGCATAATTTTGGGAGCTACAAATTCTTCTATAAAAATGAGCTTTATTCCTTTGGAGGCTACGGATATTGGCAATACAACAACCTATTGATAAAATTCAATAGGGCTTTAGGAGGATGGGACTTTGTTACCAAGCTAAATTCAAAAGATGCCTTAGTTGGTCCGTTCTGTAACTTGAATGGAGATAAGTTTATCGTAACAGGAGGAGTTATTGAAAGTAATAACGGACTAATACCTAACGAATACGAATATACGATAGACGTAGCGAACAAATCTTGTACCAGAACCAATGCAAAATACTTATCGGAATTTGAAGCCATTCATAATCAAGAAAACTCCAATTTAACTTTTACTAATACATTGGTTCAGTACTGTAAAGAAAGGAATAACTATTACATGCTTATATACAACAAAAAAGATAAACAATATTACACCAGTGATCTAAAAACACCCCTTCCAACTGCTAGCCTTCTTCAGTACAATAACGATGAAAGATTAATCTTTTATGATTCGGATAGCACCACTAATATTCTTACTGAAAAAGATTTGATCAAATCAGCTAGCCCTGTGGGCGTATTAAATAAAGAAATAGATACAAAGGAAAGTAAAGGCGGCATAGTAGTAATTTTTATATTTATTATACTATTGGGAGCTGCGGGATTTATGTATCTAAAAAACACCCCAAAGAGAAAAGCCAACGTGCAAAACAAAGATGATTTCACAGCAGAAACAACTGAAGATGACCGAAAATCAAATAATAACGAAGGGAAAGAATCGATATTGAACTATTTAGATGCGTTGACCGTAGTGGAAAATACCGTAATTACGCCAAGCCGCTTAGATGCGCTACTAGAAATAGATCAATTAGATATCGATTCACAAAGGGCAAGGCGTTCACAGCTAATAAAAATTATCAATGAGCATACAACTGAAAATATCGGATTCGATTTTATCCACCGAATTAGGGATGAAAAAGACAAACGGTATGTAAATTATCAGATTGGAAAACCCAAAGAGAAGTAGAAAAAGTAGACCTACTTGCAAAAACCAAACTCTATTAAAAATCTCAGCTTTAATAAGTAAACAAAAAAAGCACCTCCGACAAGGAGATGCTTTTTACACT
>CBFHLF010000119.1:0-6899 GCA_965656555.1 uncultured Acidiluteibacter sp.
CTGCGCATTCCTTAGCGTTCTTTGTGGTAAAAAACTATCAACTTATTCATCTGTCTTTCACCGCCTTTATAGCATACACTAGCGGTACTTTATTTCCCCACTGTTTTATTTGAAATTTTCCCGGTTCAACCTCTACCGTATTTTGAAAACAATTATAAGGCGAATAATCAAACTCTTGTAATGCCCCTATTGTTAGCCCTTTGCTGATTAAACTATTTACCACTTCACTTAATCCATGGTTCCATGAAATATATTCTTGTTTAATTTTAGCATCAGGCTCAGCGTAGGTTCCTTCTTCTATTTCTTCAATCGGTCCGCTATTGAAATACCGGTGTTGAATATGGCTTTGTGATCGGTTGTACATCCAAACTACAGGATGAAATTCAGCCATGATAAACTCGCCCTTTGGTTTCAAGAATTGAGCTACCACATTTGCCCATTTATTGATATCCGGCAACCATCCAATCGTTCCATAACTTGTAAACACAATGTCGAACTGCTCTTCCAACTGATTTGGTAGGTCATAAATATCACAACAAATAAATGTAACGTCTGTATTGGTTTGCTCGTTTAGCTTTCGGCCATAATCAATAGCGACATCAGAAAGGTCAACCGCAGTGACCTTTGCGCCAAGTCTAGCTAAAGAAATAGAATCTTGTCCAAAATGACACTGTAAGTGTAAAATATTTTTACCTGAAACATCGCCTAAAAGTTCTAGCTCTATGGAGTTTAAAGAATTCTTTCCTTTTAAGAAATTGGGCACATCATAAAAATCTGATGCGATATGAATGGGTGTTTGTTTATTCCAAGATTCTTTGTTAATCGACAGGTAATTGGATTCCATAAGTAAGCAATTTTGGTAAACAAACTTAAACCTTTTCTACTTATAGCTGTCTGGTTGCTGATTGATGAGTATTAGAAAAAAACATAACCCCCAAAATATTAGTTGCACCTGCAACTAATTGCTACTTTTGCGCCGTGGAAAAAATATTGCCCTTTTTAAATGGATTAATTATTCCGGCTGTTGGTAAAACAAGCAAGTTTACCAATACGCTGCTTAAGCATGCGTTTGCTCAATCGAAAAGTTCATTGACCAAAGAGCAATTTATCATGCTTTGTCATTTAGAGGAAGGTCCTAAGGCGCAAACTTCCTTGGCCATGATTACCGAAAGGGACAAAGGTTCTTTAACTCGATTGGTGCAAACATTAGAGCGGAAAGAACTGGTTATACGAAAGTGCTGTGAGCAGGATAACCGGGTAAATTATGTTCAAATTACACCCAAAGGCAAAAAAGTGATTGCTAAGGCTAAGCCAATGGTTATTGAAGTATTTGAACAGGCACAAGAAAATATTGATCAAAAAGAGTTGACCATAGCGATAGCCGTACTTGAGCAATTGCAAAAGAATGTGATTCAAACCATAGAAAATAAAGAAATAACCCATTAGATGAAAAAAAGACAAGTCGTCATTATTGGCACCGCGATACTGATTTTAGTAATTGGTAAGCTCATTTCGAATCTATTAGCAGAACCTGCTGAGAGAAAGGCAAAAGCCAAAACAGCATCCATTGCTACTGTATTCACGGATACGGTAAAAAATGATTCTATCCCGGTTTATGTAACGAGTACTGGTGCTTTAGAGGCCTTAAAACGGTTAGAGCTTTACAGTGAAGTGCAAGGTGTAATGATGGCTGATAATGGCAAGTTCAAGGCGGGAAATGCATTTAAGAAAGGTGAAGTGCTCGTAGGTATTCGTTCTAACGACCAAGAGGCGCAGCTATATGCGCAGCGAAGTAGTTTCGAAAGTACCATTACGGGCATAATGCCGGACCTAAAGTCAGACTTTCCAACATATTTTGAGGCTTGGGACAGTTATTTAAAAGCTTTTACCGTTCAAAAATCGGTTGCTGAGTTGCCCAAAGTAACAGACGATAAACTCAAGTCATTTTTAGTGGGCAGAGGCATTTACAGCAGCTATCATTCCTTGAAAAATTTAGAAATAATCAATGCGAAATACTTCATTACAGCTCCTTATGATGGTGTATTAACGACAGCGAATGCAGATCCGGGCACGGTGATTCGTCCTGGGCAGTCCTTAGGTGTTTTTATTCAGCCGTATGCATATGAATTAGAGACTTCGACTGATGCATTAACTGCAGAGCTACTTTCTGTTGGCCAAGAAGTGGAATTAACCATGGATGGATTATCTGATAAGAAATGGATCGGTAAAATCAATAGAATCGTAAAAGCCATCGACAAATCAAGTCAGATGAATACCTTTTTTGTGCAGGTGGAAGGAAAAGATTTAAAAGAAGGAATGTTCCTAAAGGCTAAGGTGCAAGCGAAGCGAATTCCCAACTCATTTCAACTTTCCCGATCTGCCTTGGTTGATAATAATCAAGTATTTATTGTAAAAGAAGGGAAGTTAGCACTAAGGAAGATTAAAAATCGATTCTACAATCAAGATCAAGCGGTGATTTCAGGCCTGAATGATGGAGATATCGTATTGACTAAAGTTCCACCCGCAGCTTTTGAGGGGATGGAAGTAAACGTATATGAAGGGAAGTAGGATATGAGAAATTTAATTACCCATTTTATTAAATATCCTGTTGCCGGAAATGTCATTATTCTTGCGTTTGCCGTTTTGGGAATTATGGGAATGAAAAGCATGAAGTCGAGCTTTTTTCCGCTTCAAGATGCTAAATTGATCAATATATCAGTGGTTTATCCGGGTGCCTCCCCTCAGGAAATTGAGGAAGGCGTAGTGCTGAAAATTGAAAACAACCTCAGAGGTTTACTAGGAATTGATCGTTTTACGTCCTCTTCATCAGAAAATGCAGGATCTATAATTGTAGAAGCAGAAAAGGGATATGATATTGATGTTCTTTTGGCTGACGTAAAAAATGCAGTCGATAAAGTACCCTCTTTTCCTGCAGAAATGGAGCCGCCTGTAGTTGCCAAACAAGAAACGCTGAACAAAGCCATTACCATGGTGATTACGGGTAAATCTATTGATTTGCTCACACTAAAAACCATGGCGAGACAAGTTGAATCTGAGTTGCGTGCAATTGATGGAATATCTCAAGTAGAGATTAGCGGATTTCCGGATGAGGAAATAGTCGTAGCTGTGGATGAAGATGTGCTCAGAAGGTATGATTTAACTTTTCAAGAAGTATCTCAAGCCATCGCGCAGACGAACCTTTTAATTACAGGAGGTTCGGTTAAGACCAAAGAAGAAGAATACTTAATTCGATTGCGTAACCGAGCGTATTACGCTAAGGAGCTCGAAAATATAGTCGTGAAGGCTTTTCCAAATGGCGCCCAAGTGATGCTGACAGATGTGGCTTCCGTAACCGATACATGGTCAGAGACACCTAATCGGTCTTATTTTAATGGGAATCCATCTATTACCATAGATGTGAGCACCACCAATACCGAAGACTTTATCGATGCTGCCAATAAGACACTAGCATACATTGAAGGGTATAATGAGCGCAGCCAAAACGCAAGTATAGAAGTAACGAGTAATAGGACCATTACCGTAATTCAACGAACAGAATTATTGGTCAATAACGGAATTCAAGGGGTTGTCTTGGTGTTGTTCTTCCTATCCTTATTCCTACGACCTCGCTTAGCAGCCTGGGTAGCCTTTGGTCTGCCTATTTCCTTCTTAGGAATGTTTATGGTGGTGAATTATTTAGATGTAACCATCAATGTATTGTCCCTTTTCGGGATGATCATAGTCATTGGAATTTTGGTAGATGATGGTATCGTTATCGCTGAAAATATATACCAGCATTTTGAACAAGGTAAAACACGAATCAAAGCGGCTATAGATGGCACATTAGAAGTAGTTCCTGCGATTACATCAGCCATTCTTACTACCATGATAGCCTTCAGTACCTTTTTCTTTTTAGATGGTCGGATTGGAGAGTTCTTTATGGAAGTCACCATAGTGGTAATGCTGACGCTTGCATTTTCATTGTTAGAGGCTTTTGTAATTCTTCCTGCTCATATTGCACACTCTAAAGTACTTACGGTAGAGCAAAAGACCTATAAATTCAATGTTTGGGGCGATAAAATGATGGACTTCATGCGGGATAAGTTCTACACGCCTTTGCTCGTATGGTCGCTAAAGTATAAACCAATTGCTTTCTCTATTCTAATTGCACTACTCATGATTACGATGGGAGCCATGAGTGGAGGAGTGATTAAAGGAACTTTTTTCCCCTCCATCGCAAGTGATCAAGTAACGGTGACACTTACCATGCCTCAAGGAGTAAATCCGGCCGAAACGGATTCGCTGATCTCCATAGTAGAAGCGGCAGCTTGGGAAGTGAATGAAGAGTTTTCTTTATTGCAAAAGGATGGAAAGCAAGTAGTCGAGAATGTCATTAAGAAACTTGGGCCTGGAACGGCTTCTGCTTCGCTAACGCTCAATTTACTGCCTGGAGAGTTTAGAATGGTGGCTTCTACCGATGTGGCTGGAGCAATATTTGAAAAGGTAGGCACTTTTCCATCAGCAGAAAGCTTAGTGATCGATGGAGGATCTAATTTTGGCGGTAAGCCAGTTTCTGTTTCTTTATTGGGCTATAATATCGAAGAATTAAAGGCTGCTAAAGTAGAACTTAAAGAGCGGTTGAAAGAAAATCCGCTGTTGCGCGATATTTTGGACAACGATCCACAAGGGATCAAGGAGATAACACTGGAAATGAAAGATGTTGGCTACAGCCTTGGATTAACCTTGAATAGTCTAATGGCTCAAGTTCGAAGTGGATTTAATGGATTGCAGGTGCAGCGTTTTCAGCGTGGAGAAGATGAGGTAATTGTTTGGGTACGTTATGATATCAAAGGAAGGTCTTCTATACAAGATTTGGAGGAAATGCGAATTGTTACACCTCAAGGAGATCGAGTTCCTTTAAAAGAATTGGCGAATTATTCCATTCAACGGGGAGAAATATCGATCAATCACTTGGATGGAAAACGAGAAATTAAAGTAGAAGCTGATTTAAAGAATCCCAAAGAAAGTGCTGCTGCTATTGTGGATGAAATCAGAACGGAGATAATGCCGGAATTGATCAATAAATATCCGAGTATTTCAGCTTTATATGAAGGGCAAAATCGAGAAGCAGGAAAAGTACAAGGATCAGCGAGTAAAATATTTCCAATCATTTTATTATTGATTTACATCGTCATAGCCTTTACTTTCCGTTCGTATAGTCAGCCGTTGTTGTTATTGATGATGATTCCATTTGCTTTTATAGGCGTAGGTTGGGGACATTACATTCACGATTTTCCAGTCAATATTTTATCGCTTTTGGGCATCATCGCATTAATTGGAATTGTGGTCAACGATGGTTTGGTGTTCATTGCTAAGTTCAATGGATTTCTGAAAGAAGGGTTGTCCTATGATGAAGCATTAATTACAGCTGGAACGTCTCGTTTTAGAGCAATATTTTTGACGTCTATTACCACCATCGCAGGTTTGTCTCCATTAATTTTTGAAACGAGCAGGCAAGCACAATTTTTAATTCCAATGGCGATTTCCATTGCTTACGGTATCGCTATAGCCACTGTCTTGACCTTAGTTATGCTGCCGATGTTGCTCTCCATGAGCAATACGGCCAAAGTTTATTTACTATGGTTCTGGGAAGGAGGGGAGAAGCCCCAAAAAGAAGTAGTAGAACGAGCGATTAAAGAAATTGAATCAGAAAAAGAAGCAGATGAATTATAAAGTCCCTTTTACAGTACTAGCATTCTTAATCGTCACTGCTACGCTAGCACAAGAGAAGCTTACGTTTGAAAATGCATTGCGTTTAACGCTGGAGAATAATTACGCCATATCTATGGCAGAGGTGCAGAAAGAAATCGCCCTTAACAATGCGAGCAAATCCAACAACGATTACTTGCCGACAGTTTCTGCTTCGGGAGGCTATAACTGGACCTATTTTGATGGGGAAAACCGACTAATTACCGAAACACGGGAATTCGATGCCAACAACTCCTACAATTATAATGCTACTGCAAGCATCAGTTATACCATATTTAATGGCCTTAACAGACGATACACCTATTTGCAGAATAAAGAAAATGCGGTGTTGAGCGACTTGCAGTTACAATTGGTCATTCAAAATACAGTTGTAGAGTTAGCCGCTATTTTTCATGAGGTAGCACGATTAGAAGAAAGTGTTGAATTTTTGAGTGAATCAGTAAAGATATCTCGTGACCGTTTGAACAGATCGGAAGATCAGTACGAATATGGTCAAGCCAAAAAGCTCGATGTATTAAATGCTCGGGTGGATTTGAATACCGACAGCATCAATTTAATTAACGGACTACAGCAGCTAGAAAATGCCAAAAGAGACCTCAATTTTATCATGGGGCAAGAGGTTTCTCAGGCTTTGGTGGTCGATAATTCGATTGCGATACGCAATGATATTCAAGAAAGTGAAGTGGTTGCGTCAGCGGAGGAGAAAAACTTGCAACTGCAGATTGTAGCCAATAATTTAAAAGTAAATGAATATGCCATTGGTGCAGCCAAAGCGACATGGATGCCAAGTGTCAACGCCAACGCAGGTTATCAGTATCGCGGAACGGAAGATCCGAATGGGGCTTTTTTGATTGGTTCTAGCAATTTTGGACCACAAGCCGGAGTGTCCTTAAATTGGACCTTATTTAACGGAAGTAATCAAACGCAAGTGAAAAATGCCAAGTTGAATTTGATGAACCAACAAATCGAGCAAAAATCATTGGGGCAACAAATAAAATCACAAGCCTTAAACAGCTACACCGTTTATGAAAATCAACTGTTTGTACTCAATGCCCAAGCAGACAATGTGGCGACCGCTCAGGATAACTTTAATCGAAGTAAAGAAGCCTTTGCATTGGGACAGATCAACT
>CBFHLF010000120.1:0-6681 GCA_965656555.1 uncultured Acidiluteibacter sp.
TTACCTTCTTAAACTTAATCTCATCAAGGTTAATTGATAGGATATTCTCCTGAGATTTGGCTGTAAACAGGCCTAAAAATAAAAGTGTAACGAGTATTGCTTTCATAAAATCGAGCGACAAAAATAGAAAAAAATACTTAGTGTCAATTTTTCAATTTAAATTGCCCAATTCACTTGTTCAAATTGAATAACTTCTCGCGTATTTCGATGGTAAAAAGGTGGTGATTTTGTTTCTTTGCAAAAAAACAAACAATGCGCGTACTAGTATTAGGATCTGGAGGAAGAGAACATGCTTTTGCATGGAAAATCTCACAAAGTAAAACACTTGACCATTTATTTATAGCACCTGGAAATCCTGGCACAGCTGCATGTGGAACCAACATTAATCTTTCTGTAAATGATTTCGAGGAAATAGGAGAATTTGTCATCAAGGAAAACATAAGCATGGTGGTTGTTGGTCCTGAAGATCCTTTGGTAAATGGTATTGCGGACTACTTTGAGGAACATGAGCAATTGAAGAATGTAGGTCTAATCGGACCACATAAAAATGGAGCTATACTGGAAGGCAGTAAAGAGTTTGCCAAAGAATTTATGATCAAACATCAAATTCCTACGGCTCGTTACGAAAGCTTTGGTGCAGACGACTTAGCTGCATCGTATGACTTTTTAGATACATTAAAACCTCCATTTGTGCTAAAAGCAGATGGTCTTGCTGCAGGTAAAGGTGTAGTAATACCTGATAATATTGCGGATGCCAAGCAAGAAATGAAAGAAATGCTTCAAGATCAAAAATTTGGTACTGCCAGTAGTAAGGTGGTTATTGAAGAGTTTCTAAAAGGGATTGAAATGTCTGTATTTGTAATGACAGATGGAGACAGTTACCACATACTGCCTGAAGCAAAGGATTACAAAAGAATAGGAGAAGGAGATATGGGGTTAAATACAGGGGGTATGGGAGCTGTTTCTCCGGTGCCTTTTGTAGATGACTTATTGATGAAGAAAATCGAAGAGCGTATCGTCCGACCTTCCATCGAAGGAATTAAAAAGGATGGGTTGAAATACAAAGGCTTTTTATTTATCGGTCTTATGATAGTTGATGGTGACCCTTTTGTTATTGAGTATAACGTGCGAATGGGGGATCCCGAAACGGAAGTTGTGCTGCCTCGAATTAAATCAGATTTGCTCAGCCACTTAGCTGCTATTACAGAAGGCACACTAAATATGGAGAAAATAGAAATAGATAAACGCTCCGCTACCACCATTATGATGGTTTCCAAAGGCTACCCTGAGGCTTATGAAAAGGGAAAGGAGATATCAGGATTAGAAAATACAACCAATTGTATTTTGTTTCATGCTGGAACAACCGTTAAAGATGATGTGTTGGTAACCAATGGCGGTCGTGTTATGGCAGTTACTACTTATGGCGAAAATATGACCGAGTCACTCGCTTTAGGTTTCGATAATGTTCAACGGATCGTATTTGATGGAAAGAACTACCGAAAGGATATTGGTTTTGATCTGATGTAAAATAAAAAAACGCCTTCAACTTGACATTGAAGGCGTTTTAAATGTATTAAGATAAAGGTTACTCAATAGTACCTTCTTGTTTTGCTTTTTTATTGTAATTAGATAATTCTTTCATCCAGTATACTAAGCTACCAAATATTATCAATGAGAATAAAATGTTCGGAAGGTTGCCAAGTGGAGGCAAAATTTCGAAAGTCATTTCTAAAAGATCTCCTAAACCGTATACAAATTCATTCCAAGTCATAATCAGATATAATTTTTATTCCCTACAAAAGTAAAAATAAATACTTTTAGAAAAAATCCTTTCGTGAAAGAAAAATGCTACTATGATATTTAACCTCATTAAATCCCGACAACCGATCAATTTTGTGCTATTTCCGCTTTTGGTGATAGCGCTTTGGTTGCCTGTGTTTTTGAGCCATCCTACGCATAGCTTCAATAATTTGATGCCGCTTTATGACGGTTATGTTAGCTTAATGGGCGCTGACAGCAATATTTCTTTAGCATTGGGGATACTGTTGGTCATCGCAGAAGGGTTTTTATTGAATCGAATTATTGACACGCATAAAATTTTGCCTGAGCGTAACAACTTAGTGGCTTTCTTCTACATTCTGTTTTCGAGTATTCATCCTTCTTTTTTATACGCTAACCCAGTTCTTTTTTCTAACCTGTTTGTTATTATTGCTTTGGGGCAATTGTTGAGCATTTACAATCAAAAAAATGTGTTGAGGGAAGTCTTTAACGCGAGTCTGCTTATTGCAGTCGCCTCCTTATTTTATTTTCCTGCTATTTTAATGATTCTGTTAATCTGGGCCACGTTTATTATTATTCGACCGTTGGAGTGGAGAAACTATGTTATCTCCTTATTTGGTCCATTGCTCGTGGCTATATGGACGGTAGCATACTACTTTCTGACCGATCAAACAGAACTGTTCGTGATCAAGTATGTTTCATTTAATAATTATTTCGAGCAACTCTCCATTTCAGGTTTTTCATATGTGGTGGTTGGGGTATTGGTTGTAATAGCATTGGTTGCTTTCGGATCACTTTTAAGAGGACTAAGTAAGAACACCGTTCGAGTAAAAAATCTACTCCGGATAATTAGCATATATTTTATTTTGAGTTTGTTAACTTTCTTTTTAACTAGCAAAGATTACTTCTCGACCTATGCATTTGTCTTAGTATCATTTGCGATTTACACCGCGAATTATTTCGATTACTTGAAACGTAACTGGATCGGAAACGCACTTATTACTTTATTGATTGTATTAGTCTTGTATAATAATTACCGATTAGTGGGTTTGTTTTAACAATTCCTTTTGTTGCTCCAATCTTTTCAATTAATTTTGCAGCACATAAAAAATAACGATATGAAATTCGGCGTAGTTACCTTCCCAGGCTCTAATTGTGATGAAGACATGGTATATGTACTTGAGTCACTATTTAATCAAAAAGTAGAACGCCTATGGCACAAGGATACCGATCTTAAAGGGGTTGACTTTGTAGTGCTTCCCGGAGGTTTTTCTTATGGTGACTACCTAAGAAGTGGTGCTATTGCTAACTATTCTCCAATTATGGCTGAGGTAGTAAAGCATGCAGAGAATGGTGGCTACGTTATGGGAATCTGTAACGGATTTCAAATTTTATGTGAATCCAAGTTGTTGCCAGGAACGCTCTTGCATAATAACAATCAAAAGTTTATTTGTAAAAATATTCATTTGAGAGCTGATAATAACAGCTCTATTATCAATGCCCATATTGATACGAACCAAGCGTTAAAAATTCCTATTGCTCATGGTGAAGGAAGATACTTTGCATCTGACGAAACAATCGCTGAATTAAATGCGAACGATCAGATTATATTCAGATACTGTGATGCTGACGGAAATATCTCTGATGAAGCCAATCCAAATGGATCCTTGGAGAATATTGCTGGTGTTTGTAATGCTGGTAAAAATGTTTTCGGGATGATGCCTCACCCAGAGAGAGCTGCCGATACTGAATTAGGTAATACCGATGGCGCATTACTTTTCGAATCTATACTAGGGTTGATTAAAGCGTAGGTTTTTAGTTGCGAGACTTTAGAACTTAGACACTAGACTTGCAGTTCTTAGCGTTTGTTTATTTCCTTATGAGGAAGTTTTGGTAAAGATTTCTAAAGGAAAAAGAATTACCTATAAATTCCCATATCATCAATGTAAGCAGCTACATCTTTGGGCATGTAGTAATCCACATTTTTACCTTCTTTTATGGCTTTTCGGATAAATGAAGAGCTTACTTTCATGATCGGAGCATCCACATACGTCACTTTAAAGTGATTCCTCAGTTCTCCACCATCATTTGCCTCCATGCGCGGATAGACGTAGATTTCATGGTTTGCTAATATGTGGTCATGGTTTTTCCACTTGTGGAATGAGTTCAAATTATCTGCTCCCATAATCAATGCAAACTCATGCTCTGGAAATTTTTCTTTGAGGTAAGCGAGAGAATCAGAAGTATAATTAGGCTGAGGAAGTTTAAATTCTATATCAGATCCTCTTAGTCGTAAATCGTCGCCAATGGCTAGGTTTACTAAATGCAAACGATCGTAATCTTTTAGCATGGATTCCTTTTGCTTAAAAGGGTTTTGAGGCGTTACTACCATCCACAGCTGATCCATATCGGTAAATTCTACCATGTAATTGGCAATTACCATATGCCCAATGTGAACAGGGTTATAGGTTCCGAAAAATAGTCCAATTTTCATAATCAATCAATAAAGTCACTTACCAATTGCTTTGCTTTATTACAAGCATCTTCTAAGTGATCATTCAGAAGAATAACATCAAATTGGTCGGCAGTGTTTAGTTCTTTTTGCGCTTTTCCGATGCGTTTGGCCAATCGATCCTCTGTTTCAGTGGCTCTTCCTCTTAGTCTTGCTTCTAGTTCTTCTATTGAAGGAGGCATCACAAAAATAGACAGTGCTTTGTCGCCAAAATATTTCTTTAAATTCAAACCACCAACTACATCGACATCAAATATCACATGATGACCATCATTCCAGATCCGCTCAATTTCTTTCTTCAAGGTGCCGTAATAGTGATCCGTATACACTTCTTCCCATTCAATGAACTCCTCCCGATTGATTTTATTCTTAAAGTCGTTGATGGATAGGAAGTAGTAATCTTTCCCATCTTTTTCTCCTACTCTTTTTTCTCTAGTGCAGGCCGAAACCGAAAATCGCAGTACGTGCAGGTCCTCCAATAATCGTTTTACAATGGTGGTCTTACCAGCGCCAGAAGGTGCCGAAAATATAATGCATTTGCCTTCTTGCATCGGTTATAGCGTATTTAATACTTGTTCTTTGATTTTTTCTAACTCATCTTTCATTCCAACCACCAGCTTTTGGATGTTAGAATCATTGGCTTTGGAGCCTAAAGTATTGATCTCTCTGCCCATTTCTTGACTGATAAAACCAAGTTTTTTACCCTGCGCGCCGTCCTCATTCATTGTAGAAATAAAGTAATCGCAGTGCCCTTTTAATCGCACTTTTTCTTCAGTAACATCAAACTTTTCCATGTAGAAAACCAGTTCTTGCTCCAACCGGTCTTTATCGTAGTTGTCCGCACTGACTAGCTCATCCAAATGTTTTGTAATTCGCTCTCTAACGGTTTTAATACGATCTTCTTCGTACAACTTTACATCTTCAAGTAGCTTCTCGATAGTAGTCACACGTAAAGTGAACTCCTCTTTCAATACATCGCCCTCTTGCTGTCTGAATGATTCTAGTTGCTTTACAGCCTCTTTGATTACTTCCATGATCGATTTCCACTCATTTTCGTCGAGCTCTTTCGTTTCCGTCACCATCACGTCAGGCAAGCCGCATACGAGTCTAATCAAATCTGAAGGGTTGGTATCACCGAGGTCAGTTTTCAATTGCTTTAAAGCGGTATAGTGCGACTTGAACAACTCTTTATTGATGCTCAGTCTGCTGGTTTCATCTTGATTTTCTGCGGTCAACATCATGTCTATCTTACCTCTTTGCAGTAGATTGCTTAGCATCGAGCGCACTTCCAATTCTTTCTCTCGGTATAAAGAAGGGAGTTTAACATTTAGGTCGATTCCTTTGCTGTTCAGTGATTTGATCTGAACAGTAATTTTTGTAGACCCTAAATCTTTCGTGGCTTTTCCGTAGCCTGTCATTGATGTAACCATATACCTTGTTGTAATTGAGCGGCAAAGTTACTATTTATAGGCGGGAATTAAATGCAGCTATATGGTCGAGTTGCTAAAAGCTATTAGAGAGCTGCTTAATCAGTCGTTGTTTTCAACTTTGGCTTTCTGCTTACCATATACACACCAATAAAAATCATTAAGGCACTAACCATCTTAAGTAGGTTTAATTCGTCTTGCCCAATCAGAAGAGCTACCATAGTAGCCACAATAGGTTGGGAATAAATATAAATACTTACTACCGAAGGGTTGACACTTTTTAAAGCATAAATATTGAATAGGTAGGCGAAAAAAGTCGTGGCAATAACGACAAATAAAAAGGCTAACCACGTGTTAGTAGTAAAAGAGCTCCATTCAATTGCTGTAAACTGATTAAAACCAAACGGGAACACAATTAGGAAGCCAAACAAAAACACCCATTTCATAACCGTGATCGGTTCGTATTTTTTCATAAGTGGTTTTACAAGCACCAGATAGATCGCATATGAAGTCGCATTCATAAAAATAAAGAGGTCTCCGGCTATATTTTCTGTGCTGATGGATAGGTTGTTATTAAAAAGAATCAACCCTACGGCTCCGGAAAGGCCTAAGAAAATACCTCCGAGTTTAATTCCACTAATCCGTTCTTTTAAGATAATGGATGACATAATGAGTACCAAAACTGGATTGCTCGTCATGATGATCGCTGCATTAATCGGTGTGGTAATATTTAGGCCATAGAAAAAGCTCAATTGGTTACCTGCTACACCAAATGCGCCGCAGATAAAAAGGCGCCAATAGTCTTTGCGGTCTATTTTTTCTGATTTCATAAACGCATGAAGACCCCAGAAAAGCAGTAATGCTCCAAGTACTCGACAAAAGATGAAACCAAAAGGCTCGATAAATTCCGGCATCACCAACTTGGCAATGGAGTAATTGACGCCGTAAATGAGGTTAGCTCCA
>CBFHLF010000121.1:0-6675 GCA_965656555.1 uncultured Acidiluteibacter sp.
CGTATTATAGCAGATGGTAATGATTTTGTTGTGAATGATACGGAATTACGATTCACAAAGGATGAACTATTCGAACTGTTAGATTCTCAACCTGAAAAATTTAGTCCTAATGTAGTATTACGTCCACTTTACCAAGAGACCATTTTGCCCAATTTAGCTTATGTCGGTGGTGGAGGTGAGCTTGCTTACTGGTTTCAGCTAGAGTCTGTTTTTAAGCACTTCTCAGTACCTTTTCCTGGATTATTATTACGTAACTCCGCCTTATTTCTAGATGATAAACAAACAAAGGTATTCCATCAATTAAACCTTGATTTGGATCAATTATTTACACCTTTAGTCAGTTTAGTGAAGCAGTTAGTTAACGATCAGTCTTCTATGGACTTTGAATTGCGTGATGAGCAACAGCAGATTACAGCGGTTTTTGAAGGATTGAAACAAAAAGCTGCGGCTATAGATGTCACCTTAATTCCGCATATGGAGGCTCGCTTAGCTAAGCATATCAATGATTTAGAAGTAAGTGGTAAAAAGCTCCTAAGAGCGGAAAAGCGAAAACAACGAGAATTGGTTGATAAAATTACTACGTTGAAGCAATCTTTATTTCCTAATGGGGGCCTACAAGAGCGAACGGATAATTTTTCTTCTATTTATTATAATTACGGTGCTGAGTTTATGAAGCCACTGTATGAAAACTTTAGTTTGCCTACTGATCAGTTTTCCGTGGTCATGGATAAAAACAACTAAATGTTTTATGAGCCTTATTTTTTAGACTCTTCTTCTATCTCTTTAAGTTTAGTTGGCGTTTCATCTATTTCTGCTCGAAGTAGAATGGCATAAGCACGAGTTTTGTTTTTTCGGTACAATAATATCTGAAGTATACCAGTCAATGGTATAGCTAGTATCATCCCGATAATTCCCCAAATACTACCTCCTATAATCAATGCAATAATTGCTGCCAATGGGTTAATATTTACTTTATCTCCAACAATCTTAGGTGTAATAACATTCCCTTCGAGGAACTGCACTACAGCATAGATAATTAATACACCCGCAGGGTACCACAATGAGTCTGTGGTGACCAGAGCAAAAAGTGCAGGTAAGCTGGCTCCTATGGCAATTCCAATGTAAGGAATGATAGTTAATACCGCAGAGAAAATTCCAAAAAACAAGGCGTATTTTATGCCTAATGCAAATAATCCAATGCAATTCAGGACAGCAATGATTAGAATAACTACACCCATACCTCCAATGTACCCTTGTACGACGCTTCTTACTTTTGTAACCACGGTTAAGTAATTGTCTTCAGCATCTGCAGGTGTCACACGTTCAAAGAATAATTTGAAATGATCGGAATACAGAAGTATAAAAAATACATAAATAGGTACTAACGTAAGAAAGCTAAAGATGGAAGACGTCGTATCAACAGCTCCGCTAAAGAAAGAACCACTCGACTTTAGTAGGTTCTGCGCACCGTTTCTTAGGTAAGAGACTTGTTCCTTAGAGGTGTAATGAAAATTATCTTCGATGTAATCTGCTATTCCATTAATAAAGACTAAAAACTTATCTTGTAATGATGGAAGTTCTGATATAAGGCTTTGAAATTGAGAAGACACCAAGTATATGCCAAAGCTAGCAGTTGAAAGCACCAATAGCAAGGCTACAAAAATAGAAAGCACTTTATTTTTTAGAAACTTTTTTAAAAAAGTAACTACAGGATAAAGTGCCAATGCGATAAAGAAAGAAAAGATTAACGGTAAAAGAATAGACTTTCCGTAAATCAAGGCCAAAGTGATAATGACTAAAATGACCATTAGTTGATAAGTTTTACTAATAGCACTAGCGGTTTTACTCATATTCTATCGATTAATTATGGCTTTAAATATACGTATAATCTTTTCAGATAATTCTTGAATCTTATCTTGGTAATTATTAGATAGTATTGATACTAAGTTTTTTGTAAAGATCCGAAATAATGGACTTTTACCACCCAATAAGAAATCAATCAATATATCTGAACCCTGCTTAAACATACTTGTATTTAAATTTCCATCTGATGATGTTTTAAATAATCCAAGTATCGAGCTATCTTCATACTGACTTTTAAGAATAGCTACATTAGCCCGAACAAGGGCTTCTTTTTCAATTAACTTTAATTGATGGTATTGCTTTGCTTTATGCAAATCATCTAAGTTCTTGATGGCTGAAGGGGAAGTAGTTTTATTTAGCATCTTCGAATATTTTTTTAATGGAGAAATTCATAAATGGCCTTTTAAGTACTTTGTCTTTCCCTAAAATAAGTATTAATAGAATAAGCATGTAAAACCCTGCTATTGATAGAAATCCATAAGCAACACTATTCAATACTTCACCCATTAAAAATCCACCTGCAATCGAAGCAAATAGCAATAAGATAAAGCCAATTACTCCTAAAATAAGATAGGTGAGTAATTCGGAACTAACGCGGGCAGTTTTTTCTGCTGCATCTAACTTTACAAGTTCTATTTGATGCGCTGTATACTCCTTTGCGTCATCTATTATTTCATTAATTCGTTGATCCATTATTTAATTTTTAAATAAAAAGGTAGAGTGCATTACCACACTCTACCTAATAAAGCGCTTGATTATGCGCTTACTTTTTCTTTTGCAGCATCCTTAAACTCATTGTATTTTTCTTTGCTTTGTTCTGCAAAGTCTTTTACGTTGTCGCCCAATTCATCTGCTTTATCACTTATTTTTTGTCGTGTTTCTTTTCCGCTAGCTGGTGCTAATAATACTCCTGCTACTGCGCCTGCTGCTGCGCCTACTAAGGCTGCAAATAATACTTTTCCTGTGTCGTTCATGATTTTATAATTTTAATTATTTATTAATTTTTAGTGCATCGGTGGGTGTGTCGATAAAGAACACTTTATTCCCACGCTGTATAATTGGTGTGTTTATTATTTCAGGGTTGTTTAAGATAAGCTCCATCCACCCCTCAGTATTATATGTTTCCTGATGAGCTAAGGTTTTGTAAGCCGATTTACTTTGATCGATTAAATCTGATAGATTAACATTCATTTTGTCGGCTAATTGAAGCAATTGTGTACCTGTAAAATTTTCTTTTCGAACATCAACGGATTTTACGGCATAACCTTCAGATTTCGCATATGCAATGGTTTGTGTATCCTTGAAATCATTGCCTCCAAGGTATACTGTAATTTCTCGCTCTTGATTTTGCTGGCTCATCCTTCTATTTTTTTAGTTTAACATCTTTGATAAACTCAGCTACTTCAGCTGAGCTGTCTGCTCCATATGCGTCAAGCAAAATACCTTGTGTCGATTCTGCAGCTTCGATAGCATACAATATAGATGTGTCGGCTGGATTACTAGTTCCCTCAAATCGATGAATTTCTTTAATGTCTACCTCTTGTGGAGTAAAGGTTATTTTTTCTCCCTCTACTTTCAGTAATTTATTAGGTATCGCTTCGAAATCGGCAGTAAACCCTCTTTCCTTTAACTGGTTAAATGCTGTTGATAATGTATCGTAGTGTGGTTTCATAATTAATGGTCTAACATGCTTCTAAGCATCCACGCTGTTTTTTCATGTACATCTAATCGGTGAGTCAGTAAGTCTACTGAGGCCTCATCGGATGCATCAGCTGCAGCTGGTAATGCTTCTCTCGCGGTTCTTATTACGCTTTCGTGACTATCTAATAAGTCACTAAGCATTTCTTTGTCATTCAATGTTCCATCTCCTTGATTAATACTTGTCAATTCATCAAACTCTTTGATCGAACCTGGAGCATTAAATCCTAAGGAGCGAATTCGTTCAGCAATTTCATCTATCGCTTCAAATAACTCGGTGTATTGTTCTTCTGTTAATAAATGAATTTGTCGAAAGTTTAATCCTTTAACGTTCCAGTGGTAATTATGCGTTTTCAGCATAAGGTAATAGCTATCTGCTAATACTTTGCTCAAGCCATTACATATGTGTGATCTTTCTTCTCGTTCAATTCCTGTATTTAGTTGTATTGTACTTTGTTCTGTCTGCATGTGTGTGTTTACTATTTTAATTTAATAATCGGTTAATGTGCGGAATCAGAAATTAGATATCTTTAATCATCTCTTTGAATTCACTCATCAGTTCTTCTTTTTCTTTACCTAATCGGTTTTGAATCCGGCCGAGTAATTCATTTTCTTTTCCTTCCACAAAGGATAAATCATCTTCGGTGAGTTCACCGTACTGTTGTTGCAATTTTCCTTTTAATTGATTCCAATTTCCTTTCCAGTTCAAATCATTCATATCGTTCTCTATTTTTTGGTTTCGCTAACTTTAATGGGAATATTGTGCCAGAAGCCGAAAAGGAGCATTATAGGCCCATTTAGGTCGTTTTTAGCTTAAAAAGGAATATTTTTAGTTAAAAGTGGATAGTTTTGGTGTGTAAATTGATACACAACTTGAGGTCGCGTGTAGAGAAAATATGATAAAAACTTAGGATTTAACTGTAATCCAAAGTGCTTTCAATGCTTCAGTAGGTTTTTCCATATCTACGATGAATCGAGATCTGGGATGCTGTAAAATGGCAGTTGAAGTAAAATGTCTTACCTGCATTTTATGAAATCGCTGTAGCGCGAGATGAGAAATTCCAAACAACAATTCAAACTGTAAAAATGCTTTTTTTGTATTGGCTGAGTGGCCATAACAATCGAAAAAGAGCTTTTGTGAAGACGCTATTTGACCTTGAAAATATTCTTCTACAGCTTTTAGATCAGTGGAGTTTGCAGTAGAGTTTATTTGCTCGGCCGTATCATCATATGCATCAATGATATCATCAGCGAGTTGGAGGGTGTAGCCCAATTGAATCACGACCTCTTTTTCGGTATTAGTTGTAGAAGCATCAATCAATAGCCGGTATAAAAGCATGGTTAGGCTGCCTTTCTCAAAAGTCAACGCTCTCACTTTCTCAATGGTTGAATGTTCCGTTTGTTTTTTACTTTTCAGTTGTGCATCGATTGCTTCAGAAAGGCAATCGGAGATAGCAGACTGCTGTTGTAACTCCTTTAGTAATTGCTGAGCCCAAATAATTATTGGTTCCGTACTTTCTTTACCTTGTATATATAGGAATGTTTTGTTACTGTCCAAGTTTAGCTCGTCAACTAAATGGTCAGCAAGGGCATATAACAAGGAAAGCGCTGAGGCCAAATAGCGCTCTTCCTCAGACAACGCTCTTTTATGAATATCTGCAAATACCTCACTGATGGAAACTACTCCCCAGGTGGCGTAATACATTAATTTATTATACAATGCATGGTCGGATGCTTGAATTGGGCTAAGCTGAATAGCAAAGCGTTTCTGTAAAAATCGCTGCTGGCGTTTTTTCCTTTTTAGCAGAATAGGAAAGAGAAGAAGTAGCCCAATTGCCTTTTTCATTCGCTAAAAGTAAGTTTTTATTGAAGTAATGTAACAATTAAGCAATATACCAATGTATCAATTTGGAAATGCCTTAATATATCAATGTAGTAATATAATAATGAGGTGATTTGTCAATTTTGCAGCCTACTAATAAATCAATGTGTAAATATTAATGAGGCAATATTCTCTTTTCGAAGAATTAGTAGGATCTGCATTTGAAAGATATTACCTTTCAGTAACTCCTTGTTGATTTCTTAATCGGTATACCGACTGATATGCATTTGGATCACTTATAAAGGCTTCTAACTCTTGTTTTGAAAAATCATCTACGAAAACCAATAACGGTTGATCAACCGCTTTAAATTTTGTCAATGATTGTTTAATAATTTCATCCCATCGGGGATAATAGGTATCAAAATCTTTTGGCTTAACTGTTTTTCTGCAATTTGGTTCTGCACAAGTTAATTCGATATCATGAGTAAGGTTAAAAATACCGTATTCGTCGGTGATTTGCTCACCTGCTTTTATATTGCGAACTGCTATTTCAAAACCATATCCAGTGCTAATCGTATTAAAATTACAACAGTGGTTAACATACTTTGCAAAATCCCAGCTAACAATTCGATAGCCTCTCTGATCCATATAGCTATATTTTTCAATGACTTCCTGTATCTCTTTTTGATGTATTTTAAATTCCAACGGACTAATTTCTAGCTCCATGCTGTCTTTTACATAAACAATGGTTCCTTCAGGAATGTCTTGTGTGGCGAATACGCCATAACCAACGGTTTCGTTGATGTGTTTAATGGTGGTATTTGGATGTATCATCGTGTTTTAAGCGCTTGTATTAGGTACATAAATTTCATCCAATATTAATCCAAATTTGAATCCGTTGTATTTGTTGATATTAATTTTAAATACCTTATTTTAATGTTGTTATGTGGTGATTTTATAGAATTTTATAATTGCTGTGTAAAAATTTGGCGTAGAATTCAAATTGAAGATAGTTATCGAAACATTTTTACCGCCTAGGGGTTAAAAATAACATGGAAAATAACTTATCCCCAGAAGACATCGATCGAATTGTAGAAATGGGTTGGGAGGATAGAACTCCTTTTGATGCCATTACGTTTCAATTTGGTGTAAGCGAGCAAGAGACCATAGAAATCATGCGCAAAGAAATGAAGCCATCTAGCTTTAAGATGTGGCGAAAACGCGTGCAAGGTCGTAAAACAAAGCATAAGGCACTTAGAAGTAATGTAAAAGGCCGTTTTAAATGCGATCGT
>CBFHLF010000122.1:0-6633 GCA_965656555.1 uncultured Acidiluteibacter sp.
TAATCCTAGTGAATGAAAATGGATTAAGCATTGGAGACCTATTCACCTTCATCTTGTATTCTGTATTCGTTGGAGCTTCTATGGGTGGACTAGCAGACTTATATTCTCAATTACAAAAAGCCATTGGAGCCACTGAAAACCTAATGGAAATCTTAGACGAAACCCCTGAGGAAATAGCCGATGAGCAATTAACCTCGTTATCAAGAGTAAGTGGAGACGTTGCTTTTGATCAAGTCAACTTCTCATATCCAAGTCGTAACGACGTAGAAGTATTAAAAAGTGTGAGTTTCTCTGCGAGTCATGGTGAGCAAATTGCTATCGTAGGTCCATCAGGAGCAGGCAAATCAACCATTACTAATCTTTTACTCCGATTCTATAACCCAACAGCTGGAGACATTAAAATAGATGGAAAAGCCATTCAGGATTACCCACTTTCTGAGTTAAGAGCTCATATGTCTATTGTGCCACAAGATGTGTTACTATTCGGTGGAACGATTAAAGAAAACATAGGCTACGGTAAAATTGGAGCTACGGATGCCGAAATTATGGAAGCTGCAAAGCAAGCTAATGCGCATTTATTCATTGAAGGGTTCCCTGAAAAGTACGAAACCATTGTCGGAGAAAGAGGTATTCAACTTTCAGGTGGTCAGCGTCAGCGAATCGCCATTGCTCGAGCAATTCTTAAGAATCCATCAATTCTTATCCTAGATGAAGCCACTAGTGCATTGGACTCAGAATCAGAAAAGTTAGTGCAAGAAGCATTGGACACGTTAATGAAAGGAAGGACTTCCATCGTGATTGCGCACCGACTAAGCACCATCAGAAAAGCTGATAAAATATTGGTGTTAAATGAGGGTCAACTTGTAGAATCAGGCACGCATGAAGAATTATTGAACAACGAAAATGGTATCTATAAAAATTTATCGAACCTGCAGTTAGAGGTGTAAGGTGATCCCTATTTTTGTGCCTTGATCATCCGATCATTGCCATTGATATCTTGTTGTAACACTACCTGGCTGAAACCCATTGATTGAAATAAAGTAACTGTTTGTGCACTGAGGTATTGATTGATTTCTACATAAATTGCTCCACCCTGACTGAGATGTTGTAGCCCAATTTCTGCGATCTTTCTATAAAAGATTAACGGATCATCATCACTCACAAATAAAGCCAAATGTGGCTCATAATTGGTCACATTTGTATCCATTGAATCAAATTCCTTTTGTGCAATATAGGGAGGATTGCTAACGATAATATCCCAAGTAGTATCAGCAGCAAAAGAAGCATTTAGTACATCTACTTTTTGAAAATTAACGACAACTTGATTCCTTTCTGCATTTCTTTTTGCTACCTCAAGTGCTTCTTCAGAAATATCATAAGAAGCTATCTCAGAAGTTGTAAGATGCTTTTTCAAAACAATCGGTATACATCCACTTCCTGTTCCTATTTCTAGTATTTTAGGACACCTTTGCGGATAGTCATGTAATATCCAATCAACCAGCTCCTCTGTTTCAGGCCGCGGTATTAACGTATGCTGATTGACCAAGAAAGGCAATCCATAAAACTCAGTGACTCCTAAAATGTGTGCTAAAGGTTCTTGCTTCTGTAATCGCTTAACGCAATGGATGACCTTTACTAGCTCAGATTCCGTAAACCGATGATCTCGCTTTATCAGCAGATCAGTTGAAGATAAGCCAAAGTAATGCTCCATCATAATCCGATAAGTCATTTTTAGCTCATTTGGATCTAAAGTGGCCTCTAGTTGTTGCTTAAAATAAGTGTTGACTGCTTGTATGGTATTATCCGAGATCTTCACAATTGTAGGCGGTTTGAAGGGATAAAAGTAAATAAAAAAACTACTTTTGAAGGCATGAATGTGCACGAAAAATACATGACCAAATGCCTAGAGCTCGCTGAAAAAGGCAAGGGCGCAGTTAGTCCTAACCCTTTAGTGGGCGCAATAATTGTGCACAACAATCAGATCATTGGCGAAGGATTTCACCAACAGTATGGCGGGCCGCATGCAGAAGTTAATGCGGTAAATTCTGTAAAAGATAAATCCTTACTTCGTGAATCAACCATTTATGTGAGTCTAGAGCCTTGCAATCATTTTGGAAAAACACCTCCTTGCTCCCACTTAATTATTAAGCACCAAATACCGAAAGTTGTGATTGCCAATGTGGATCCATTTACCGCTGTAAATGGCGCCGGGATAGAACATTTAAAAAATAATGGTGTAGAGGTAATTACAGGTATTCTAGATAAAGAGGCGGCATTTATCAACCGTCGTTTTTTGACTTTTCACACAAAAAAACGCCCATACGTTATTTTAAAATGGGCACAAACCAATAATGGTTTCATGGACATCGACCGTAGTCATTCTCCTACCAAATCTTATTGGATAACCACACCCGCATCTAAGCGACTAAGTCACCAATGGAGAGCTGAGGAAGATGCTATTTTAGTCGGGTACAATACTGTAAAAAATGACAACCCAAGCCTAACTACGAGAGAAGTCAGTGGTAAAAACCCAGTGCGGATTATTATTGATCCCCAACTTCAATTGAAAAAAGACAAAGCTATTTTTGACGGAACCAGTAAAACAATTATCATCAATGAGGTTGAGAGCAAATCATCACACAATGCTCATTATAAGAAAGTAAGCTCCATTAGATCAGTCTCTGAAATTCTAAATGTCCTCTATGAGCAAAATATTCAGAGTGTGATTATTGAAGGTGGCAAAGCAACATTGCAGCAATTTATGGAAGCCAACATTTGGGATGAAGCGCGCGTATTAACCGCTGAAAAAGAGTTTGAGAGTGGTCTAGTTGCCCCGAACTTATCACAGAGTCCAGCGACTACTTCTCTTATCGACACAGACACCCTAAGCATTTACTACAATAACCCATGATTTATCTATTGCTCAGCATCGTATGTGCTTCCTTGATTTTTGTGCTGTTTAGAAGCTTTAGCACCTATCGGGTAGATACCTTTTTGGCTATTGTCATCAATTATACAGCGGCAGCACTTCTAGGGTTTTTCATATCCGATGAACCGTTGCACTTCCTTTCACTTCTTACTGAAAGCTGGATTCCAAACGCATTGATTCTCGGAGGAAGTTTTATTGGGTCTTTTTATCTTATGGCAATTACTGCACAACGATTAGGCGCCTCCGTTGCCTCCGTTGCCAATAAAATGGCAGTAATCATTCCAGTAATGGTAGCATTTTGGTTATACAACGATTCCATCACCATTCAAAAAGTTGTAGGAATCGTGCTCGCGCTCCTTGGTCTGTTTTGGGCCACAAAAAAAGAGAAAGTCGAGCATTTGAGCCAACAATGGATTTTGCCCCTATCACTTTTTTTACTGAGTGGCTTATTAGATTCCTTTGTAAAGCATACGCAACAACAGCATTTTACAGCAGGAAGTAGCACAGGTTATTTTATCCCAACGCTATTCGCTACTGCTGCCCTTATCGGATGGGGAATTCTAATATTTAACTATAGTAAGTTGCGATCCATAAAAAAAGCAACCCTCTTAGGCGGCTTGATTTTAGGTGGTGTCAACTACCTTAGTATTGTCTTTATATTCAAAGCGCTTGCTCACGAAAACATGGAAAGCTCGGTTGTTTTTCCAATTAACAATATGGGTGTTGTGCTCTTTACAAGTCTGTTTTCCTATTTCGTTTTTCAAGAACGGCTGAGTAAACTTAATTTTGCAGGACTTGCTATTTGCTTAATTGCGATAGCGCTAATCGCATGGGGGATTTAATGGATTACTTTTTAACCATAGCAGCAGAAAGCGAAAGCTTATACAAAGAAAAAGGCAGTAAGTTTATTGGCTATGCTATTCCTGTGACGAATGAAGAAGAAATCAAGGCGCATTTAGAGCGCTTAGCAGGATTACATCACCAAAGCAGACATGTGTGCTATGCTTACCGATTAGGAGCTGATCTAGAAACCTATCGGATCAACGATGATGGAGAGCCTTCCGGATCTGCAGGGCAGCCCATCTTTGGGCAAATTCGTTCTTTTGAGTTAACCAATGTTCTAGTTGCCGTTGTGCGCTACTTCGGAGGAACCAAATTAGGCGTTGGTGGATTGATTCACGCCTATAAAACAGCTGCTAATGATGCCATAGCCACTGCAAAAATTATCAAAGAATATATTCCAGCTATTTATACAGCCAAATTTGAATATGCGCGAATGGGCGATGTAATGGGAACTGTAGAAAAGTACGGTTGGAATGTGCTAGAAACAGACTTCCAATTAAGTTGCGAACTGACGTTTAGCTGCAAACTCTCTGAAAAAGATCAAGTAAGTAGGGCTTTTGAGCCATTACACGACGTAGAGTTAAAAGAAAACGATTAATTGCAATCGCATGCACAAGAAGGTAGAACCAAGCTTTAGCATAAGCTCCTTATTCTAAAACATCCGTTAGTACTTGATAATATCTATGCGCAATAAAATCAGCTCCAGATTTATTGTAATGTACGCCATCATGTAAATAGTTGTCCTTAAAACCGGTAAACATATCCACGGCAATCACTTTTGAAGTGGGTGTAGTTTGTTTATCTGCAATCGTCAATACATCTTGCTGTAATTGATTAAAAGCAGAAGTGTAAGCCTTCGTCATAAAATCAGAACGCCCCTCTGCAGGCTGCTCAATGATAATGGTCACATTTGGATTATCTGCCTGTAACATATCAATAATCATATTAATATTAAATAATACTTGGTTATAATCTCGACCGATCAAAATATCATTTCCTCCTGGAGAACTAAAAAGTACAATATCAGGCGACCCTGTTTGATTTAGCCAATTATTTAGTCCAGCTATTATTTTGTCAGATGTGTATCCGCCTCTCCCTTCATGGTCAATATCAAATTCTTCGTTCTTATATCTCGGATAAGATGCATTGTCAGATTGTGTGCCTATGAAATCAAATGTCCAACTGTTCGCTTTTAACTCTTTCCACAATTCGTAGCGAAAACTTTCAAACTTAGGTCTTGCGCCTTCTACTCTTGAAGCTCCTAATGGAAGAATTTTATTAACAGAAGGGTTTTGTATTAAAGGCTCCAAACGCTCCTCTTTATTACAAGAAGTTAAGGTTAGAAAAAACGCTATTAAAACAGATATTTTTATATTCAATTTCATCATTCAAAACAGTTTAACTTTAAACAAAACGTCAATAACTTTGACTTGTTGTTCAAATTTGTATACTTTGAAATAACGAAAGAATGATGCCAAGCCTATCAATTAGATCATTTCTATCCTATACTATAACCAAAATCAAATCTTATAACACTTATAATTAACAACCTTTGAGTTATTCTCTTTACTATGCGTATTCGAATAGATTTATGATTAAGATCTATTCTCTCTAAGGACATAACTCCACATTGCGGGGTAAATAAAATACAGCAAGTGTGATGTTGTGTAGGCCGAGCATCAGCATTGTTATTATTGTGCTTGAAGAGAGATTTCCGTCTTAATGAAGCTGAAGTTATTTTCACATATTGACACTTATTGTAGAATTTAAAGTGGAACACAAGAGTATGTTAAGTATTTAGAATAAGCCTATGAAAGCCTTCAAATACGCAAGTAAAATGATTATACGCACTTACTAATATGGATAAGACGCATTGAATGTGTCATATCTATATTATATGTATACATAATTGAAGATAAGAGAAATACCTAAAATAGATATAAAAGTACTTGAAAATAAACCCATTACCAAATTACGCCAACTCCGACAGTTCCAACCATCGCATTTCTTGGGCCTCCAAGTCATCATTAATGGTCGCTAACTCTTTCGAAAGGTCAGTAATTTGATTGGCATCAGAAATACCACTCAGCATCAATTCATTGATTTCCGCTTTGCGCTGCTCTAGCTTTGCCATTGATTTTTCTAGGCCGTCAAACTCACGCTGTTCGTTGTAGCTCAGCTTTTTCTTTTCTTTGGGCTTCTCCACTACTGGTGTTGCATTCTTTTGTTGCTGCTGCTTTGCAAGCTGCGCAGCTTCCTTGGTTTCTCGTTTGCTTTCTTCTTTGTAATCAGTGTACTTTCCGTTGAAATCTTTGATAACGCCTTCACCTTTAAAGACAAATAAATGATCCACAATTTTATCCATAAAGAATCGATCGTGCGTCACTACCATTACACAGCCTTCAAACTCCATTAAGAAATCTTCCAACACATTCAGCGTCATGATATCCAAATCGTTGGTGGGCTCATCCAAAATCAAGAAATTTGGATTATCCATCAGTACCGTCAATAGATAAAGGCGTCGCTTTTCACCTCCACTCAACTTAGATACAAAGGTGTATTGCTGCTTTGGAGGGAATAAAAAACGCTCTAAAAATTGTGAAGCAGTAATTTTACGTCCTTTCGCTAGTGGAATAATTTCAGCAATGTCTTTCACTACATCAATGATGCGTTTGTCTTCATCGAGGTTCATGCCGTCTTGCGCATAGTGGCCAACTACAACGGTTTCTCCTTGAACAATTTTACCGCCATCTGCCTCTAGCTCTCCGGTAATTAATTTAATAAAAGAAGACTTCCCTACACCATTTGGACCAACAATGCCAACACGATCTCCACGCTTAAACGTATAATTGAAATCGTCG
>CBFHLF010000123.1:0-6505 GCA_965656555.1 uncultured Acidiluteibacter sp.
AGATCGAAATTACTTGGATCTAGAGTCTAAAGATGGAAAAGCCCCTGGTGGTTTTAATTATCCCCTTTACGAAAGTGGCATACCATTTATATACATGAACGCAGTTGGTACTTTTAGAGACATGGTTACCATGATGCATGAAGGTGGTCACGCCGTTCATTCCTTTTTAATGAAAGATTTGCCCTTAGTTGATTTTCAAAGTACTCCTTCTGAAGTAGCAGAACTTGCCTCCATGAGTATGGAGTTAATCAGCATGGATTACTGGGATGTATTTTTTGAAGATAAAAATGAGCTTAAAAGGGCCAAAATAGAGCAGCTTGAAGGCGTTTTACAAACGCTTCCGTGGGTTGCAACTATTGATAATTTCCAACACTGGGTCTATCAAAACCCAAAACATACAATTGAAGAGCGATATAAAGCTTGGGAAAGAATAAATGACAAATTCTCAGGATCATTAACCGATTGGAGTGGATGGGAAGAAGCCAAAGCAAATACTTGGCAAAGACAATTACACCTTTATGAGGTTCCATTTTACTACATAGAATATGGCATGGCTCAGCTTGGAGCGGTAGCAGTTTGGAGAAATTACAAAACCAATCCCGCCAAAGCAATTGCAGATTATAAAGCTGCATTGAAACTGGGCTACACAAAGTCAATCGGAGAAATCTACGAAACGGCAGGAATCAAATTTGACTTTTCATCAGAATATGTAAAAGAATTAATTGACTTCGTATGGAGTGAATTATCACATTTAAAATAAATTACAAACGAGCACCCTCTTATTTTTTACCAATGGATTTCAACCATCTAAATGCTATTTCTCCAATTGACGGAAGATATAGAAGACATACCGAATCAATCGAAAAATACTTCTCAGAAGCAGCACTTATTCGTTATCGAATAAAAGTAGAAGTAGAGTACTTTATTTCACTTTGCGAGTTACCACTACCTCAACTATCCAATGTGGATCATGCTGTATTTTCAACATTGAGAGATCTTTACACGAATTTTAAAAATGAAGATGCTGCTCGTGTGAAAGAAATAGAAAAAGTAACGAACCATGATGTTAAAGCGGTTGAATACTTCATTAAGGAGAAAATTGATGGCTTAGGTCTTGGAGAAAGTATTGAGTTTATTCACTTTGGGCTCACTTCTCAGGACATTAACAATACCGCTATTCCACTTTCCATCAAAAATGCAATGGAAGATGTGCTACTACCTGAACTATCGAACACTATCGAACAACTAAAAAAGCTAGCAGGAGAATGGGACCAAATACCCTTATTGGCAAGAACACATGGACAGCCGGCATCGCCAACACGAATGGGAAAGGAAATAACTGTTTTTATTGAGCGATTGACGATTCAATTAGAACAACTCAAATCGATTCCATATTCTGCTAAATTTGGAGGAGCCACCGGCAACCTTAATGCACACCACATCGCCTATCCAAAGATAGATTGGACAACATTTGCAAATAAATTTGTGGCTGAATCGCTTCAGCTTGAAAGGTCACAAACGACCACCCAAATAGAGCACTACGATAATTTAGCTGCTTTATTTGATGCAAACAAACGCATCAACACCATCTTAATTGATCTAGATAGGGACATTTGGACCTACATTTCAATGGATTATTTTAAGCAAAAAATTAAGGAAGGTGAGATTGGTTCATCAGCAATGCCACATAAGGTTAACCCAATTGATTTTGAAAACTCAGAAGGGAACTTGGGTATAGCGAATGCTATTTTTGAGCACCTTTCGGCTAAATTACCTATCAGTAGATTACAGCGAGATTTGACTGACTCTACTGTTTTAAGAAATGTCGGGGTTCCTTTTGGGCATCAGTTAATCGCATTAAAATCTTTACAAAAAGGGTTGGGCAAACTCATTATTAATGAGGATAAAATAAAAGCTGATCTTGAGAATAACTGGGCTGTTGTGGCAGAAGCTATCCAAACTGTATTACGAAGAGAAGGTTTTCCTAAACCATACGAAGCGTTAAAAGAGCTTACAAGAACCAATGAAAAAATCACAGAATCGTCTATTCAGAAGTTTATTGATACTCTCGCCGTTTCTGAAGAGATTAAGAACGAATTAAAAGCCATCAGCCCTTACAATTATACAGGCATATAGCAAACACTCACCGTTTTGAAAAGGAGGGCAGTTTTTGCCCTCCTTTTTTTTGCAATCATTTAAAAAATTAAATCAGGTATTCAAAAAAACCTAATTTAACCAGCTGAATACAACAAGCCATGCAAGAGAAATTTAACGATACCGATGAGCAAATAGAAGGTAAATTCTTCCCTGCTTTATTTTCTTTTTTTAAAGAAGAGGTTGCAGCGCAGCGTCAGTTTATAAAAGATGCTTCTGACATTTATTCTAATTTTTCAGCGAGATTAACGGGCGATAGTAAGCGAAAAGAAGAGTTGCGCGTAATTAAAGAAATCAATAACACCAACAATCACTTATATAAACTACTTACCTCCTATTATCCCGAGAAAAGGGAAAATGGATTTAGCGATGACTTTAAAGGATACATAACATTCTGTAATGAGGAACTCAAAGGCATTCCTGACATAATCACAATCGAGCAAAAGCCTGAGCGATTTATTATTCAAGAAGATGATTCTTTCTCTTTAAAAGTAAAAAAGCCTTTTAAGAGGGCATTCTACCAATTATCTCAGACTCCTGTAAAAGCAGCGGATTTATTCCGAAAAAACAAAAAAGGCAGTAAGACATGGACACACCACGTTCCAGTAAGAAGTCTATATGCCAATTACTTTGAGTATAAATTTCCTTATTCTTTAATAGAGGAGTATACTAAATTGCTTTCATCTCGGACAAAAACCATCGATCAAGTATGGAAGATTGACCAATTTATTAACCATCAAATTACAGCCTTTAATCAAGGTGAATTAACCATTGAAGAACTAAAATTTAGTGTAGCGGAAAGAATTAAACCGACACATTTTGATGAAATATATACATCTTTAGATGACCTTCTTTCTGACTTAGAGCGAGAAATAAGACACAAATTACAGATCCACATCAAACAGTACCGGATTACGTTTGACCGTGTAGGAACGATGGAAATTCCTTACGCTGACTTTTCTGATGCAAATATTGAAAGTACCAACCAGAGTTTACATTCTAATTACCTCAAATTAAGTAATGGATGGAAAAACACATTATTTGCAATGCTAGACGACTTTCAGTTAGATCTAGAACTATTCAATATTGTATACAATGGATTGCAACAGCATGAACTGTTAAGCAATAGTTGCGCTACACGAATAGAAAATACGATCATCAAACAAGTCAATCAAATTGAAGATAAATTAATTGAACTAAACCAAACCATTACCAATTATCAAGAGGACGAGGAGGTTTCTTTAGCTGATTTCTTAATAACAGAAAAGACAAAACTTAATCTCTTACTTTCAGACCACATAATACCGGAAAGTGTAGAACAATTATACGGACAAAATATCCCATATCTTATTGAACGGTTAGAAACCAAAATTAAAACGGAAGTAGATAAAATTAAATCTCCTCGTATCATTGCAGGGTCAGCGCAATACGATAGAGCTTTTAAGAAAAATGAACTCGAACATTTTGATCCAAAGGAATTAGTACAGCTAGAAACGTATCCACACTTTGTAGATGATAATAAAGCACTTAAAACGAAACTTGTTAGAAACTTAGAAGAAGTAAGAACTTCAATAAGTGATATCGCTAGTATCGTTGCCTACAATTTAGATTCTGCCATTACTTTTTCTCAAGATGGAAAGACCTTTGAAGAAGTAAAAACATTGGCACTAGAAGGAATGGAGCGCAGTATTTCTAAAACAACAGACATTAGCTCAAGTCTTATCGAAATTAGCAACCTCATAGTAGATGAGCTAAAAAAGTCAATCGATAAATTAAATGCAGAATTAGACCGATTAACTAAAAATGAGAACATCTTAAACCTGAGGATAAAGCTGGCGAAAGCAAAAGCACTGAAGCACACTCAAAATTATAAAGAAATTTTATTTGATTACACTCAAAAAGCCTACATAAAGTTAAAAGCTCTGGGTGTAGTCTATTTTGGGAAAGGTTCTGAACTTTACAAGCAGCTTATGAAGCGCTTTGGGCTAAATGAAAAAGAAGTGGCCATTACCCCTGAGTTAGCCGATTTCTTAAGCGAAACCGAAAAGTCAATTCAGCAACTACCGTATGTTTACCAGCGTTTATACCGAGTAGAACCCATTGAGGATGATAGTTTTTTTGTCGGTCGACTGAGTGAGTTAGAAACGCTAAATAGCAATTTTAAGAACTGGAGCAGCGGCAAATATTCAGCAACTGTGCTAACAGGTGAAAAAGGAAGCGGAGCAAGTACCATTTTGAACTTTTTCATCAAACAACATAACATTGCCAACCAAACGATTCGAGCTAAGCTAACTAGAACAATTTCTACCAATGAAGAGCTATTTGCTTTTTTCAATAATTTCTTGAACATTACCGCAACCACGGAAGAAGAATTGGTGCAGGAGCTAAAACGTAATTATCAAAACAAGGTTATCATTTTAGAGGATATTAACTTTTTGTTTCTAAAAAAAGTAAATGGATTTGAAGCAATGAAGACCTATTTTGAAATCCTATCTCGTACTGGAAAAAATATATATTGGATTAATACATGTAAACTATACGCATGGCAATATTTAACGAAGTCAATTAAGATACAGTCATACTATAGATTGATAATTGAATTAAAGAAATTAGATGAAACACAAATCAACAAAGTCATCATCAACCGACACCGTGTAAGTGGTTACAACATTGTATTTGAAGAAAGTGAATTAATCAGCTCTCAAAGCAAATACAATCGACTAAGTTCATTAGAACAACAAGACTATTTGAAAAATGCCTTTTTTAAAGAATTGAACAGATTCTCAGATAGCAACATCAGCATTGCATTATTGTACTGGCTTAGATCAACTAAAGAAGTAAAAAACAATACCATTTACATTAGCCGTTTATCAGGATTTGACTTCTCCTTTTTAAAAAATATAGACATGGGAAGTATACTCACCTTGCACTCCCTGATCATCCATGAACGGCTAACACTTTCCGAGCATGCAGCTTTGTTTAATCAATCCTTAGATCAAAGTAGGTTAAACCTAATCACTTTAGAAGATAGAGGCATCATCCAACGTGGAAGCAATGATACATTCTACATTAATCAACTTCTTTTTAGACAAGTCGTTAATCTATTAAAGAATAAAAACATCATCCATTAATTATGAAAGCTACACTACATTTTATATTTACACTATGCTTTGTTTGTCTTCATATTAATGGATTCAGCCAAGTTGACGGCTTCAAGAATGAAGCCTTTATTTATATTGATTCGACAGAAGTACCAAATATACCTTCGGACACCTCTATCAAAGTAGTCGATACAGCAGAGCAAGCAGAACAGTTAAAATCAGTTGACACATTAATTTCTAAAGCAGCAAAGCCTACTCAGCAAGCAAAACCTGCAGCAATCGATACTGCAAGCCAACCATCGAATAATCCTGAGAAATTTACCGAGCAGGAAGAAAAGAAAGAAACACCTATTGCTAAAATCAATGATATTATTTCCCTTGGTAAAATACTATGGTCAATCGTTATTATCCTAATTGGTTATTTTATCATTAACCTTCTGATCAAGATCGCAGACTCGCTGGCTGAACGAAACACACGCTATCGCTTTACATTCAAAGGCCTTATTCCAATTATTAAAATAATAGGCTGGGCATTGGTTACTACTGCAGTAATTGCGGGAGTTTTTCAACCACCTTTTGAAACAGTTATTGCAGTAACTGCATCCGTGGGTATTGCAGTTGGTTTTGCCGCTCAGGACATTTTAAAGAATATATTTGGCGGAATAATGATCGTTTTTGATCGACCATTTCAAGTGGGAGATAAAATTGAAATAGGCGAATACTATGGAGAAGTAGTTGAAATTGGCCTCCGTTCTACACGTATTGTTACTAAAGATGATTCTTTAGTCTCGGTGCCAAATTCAGAAGCGGTAAATAATGCTGTTTCCAATTCAAACACAGGCGAATCCAACTGCCAAGTAGTAGCAGAAATATGGCTTCCTATCGATTTAGATACATCGAAAGCAAGAGCGATTGCCTTAGAATCAGCGCAGGTTTCTCCGTATATTTATTTAAACAAACCAATTATCATTCTTTTTGTAAATGAAGTAAAAGAACGCAGGAGCTATCTAAAAATGCGGGTGAAAGCATATGTTTCTGACACTAGAAATGAATTCATCTTTATGAGCGATGTGACAGAACGGGTAGTAAAAGAGCTCCTTCGCCAAGGTATTGTTAAAAAAGAAGATCTTTTTTAACTTAAAAAGTTCCTCTTTTCCGAACCAAAAGACAGCAACCGAAATGAAAAAAGTTCAACTAAAGAGTCTCAAGCGCTCCAAACGAAATACGCAGCATCGAGAACTCAATAAAAA